>NZ_JBEPSF010000004.1:0-239214 GCF_040548725.1 Stenotrophomonas sp. 2619
GGGGGGGGGGGGGGGGGGGGGGGGGGGGGGGGGGGGGGGGGGGGGGGGGGGGCGGCGGGGGGCCCCCCCCCCCCCGGGTGGTTTGGTTCCCGCGGGGGCCCCCCCCCCCCCACCCCGGCCTACCCCACACGCGACATGTCAGAGCCGACCAACCCGCCGTTGCTGTTGCTGTTGCTGTTGCTGTTGCTGTCGCTCCTGCTCTTGCTCCTGCTCTTGCTCAAGCCCCCGCCGCAGGCGCCCCCACCCCCACCCCGTTGAGATAATCCAGACTCACCTGCAGCAATGCCCGCAAGCCCACATCCAGCGCCTTCTCATCCAGCAGGAACTTCGGCGAATGGTTCGCCGGCGCCGTCGCCGGATCGATCCCCTCGCTCGTCGACCCCACGAAGAAGAACAGCCCCGGCACCTCCTTGGCGTACAGCGAAAAATCCTCCGCCCCCATCTGCAACGGCGGCTCGTACACATTGTCCTTGCCCACCACCGCCTGCAGACTCGGCAACATCCGCGCCGTCAGCGCCGGATCGTTCACCGTCGCCGGATTGCCCTCGGACTCGTAAATCTCCGTCACCGCCTTCGCCCCATGCGCCGCCGCCGTATGCTCGGCCACGTTGCGCAGGTCCGCGAAAATCTGCTGCCGCATCCCCTCGTCGAACGTCCGGATCGTCCCCACCATCTCCACCTCGTCGGGAATGATGTTGTAGCGGATACCGCCCTTGATCGCCCCGAACGTCAGCACCGCCGGCTGCTTGGACAGATTCGCCCGCCGGCTCACGATCGTCTGCGCCGTCCCCACCAGGTCGGCCGTCGCCACGATCGGGTCCACCCCGTTCCACGGCGCCGACCCGTGCGTCTGCCGCCCGATCACCTTGATCCCGAACCGGTCCGACGCCGCCATCAACGGCCCGCCGCGCACCGCGATCTGCCCCGCCGGCACGCTCGAAAACACATGCAGCCCGAACACCGCCTCCGGCTTGAAATCGGCAAACAACCCCTCCTTCAGCATCAACGCCGCACCGCCCTCTTCCGGCGGCGGCGCCCCTTCCTCGGAGGGCTGGAAGATCAGCATCACCTCGCCCGGCAGGTTCGCCTGCATCTTCACCAGCGCATCGGCCACCCCCAGCAGCGTGGCCGTATGTGCATCGTGCCCGCAGGCATGCATCACCCCCACCGGCTCGCCGCGGTAGGTACTGGTCGCCTTGGAGGCGAACGGCAGCCCCGTCTGCTCGGTCACCGGCAGCGCGTCCATGTCCGCCCGCAGCGCGATCCGCGGACCCGGCTTGCCGCCCTTGATGATCGCCACCACGCCATGGTGGGCGATCCCGGTTTTCGGTTTCAGCCCCATCGCGCGCAACTGCTCGGCCACCTTGGCCGACGTCCGCTCCTCACGGTTGGACAGCTCCGGGTGCTGGTGGAAATCGCGCCGCCAGTCGACCACCTTGGCCTTCAGCCGGGTGGCCGCCGCCGTCACTTCCGGGCGCTCGGCGGGGGTGGCCGCGGCCAGCGCGGGGCAGGCAAGCAGCAGGGCGGACAACAACAGCGACAGACGGGGCATTGCACATCTCCACGGACGAACAGGACGGTCGAACCTGAATGTAGGGCATCGGCGCACTTGCTGCTGTAACTTTCTGCCCCCGCAGGCGTTCATTCATGGAACCCGGCCGGTCACATCCGGTCTGACCGCCCGTCCCATCCGTCATGCATGAAAGCTCCCGGGCGACGGGTATGCTTTGCACCAGCCATTTGGGCCCTGCCCTCCGCCAGCCTCAGGAGTTAGTTGAATGTCGCGTTTCTGGAAGATCGTGGTGCTGGTGGTCGCAGTGCTGGTGGTGGGCTTCATCGGGATGCGCATGCTCGGCGGTGGCAAGAAGGGCGACGCGGGCACCACCGCCGCCAGTGCCGGCAAGGAAGGCCAGGACCGCAACGCCGGCCCGGTTCCGGTGACCGTGGTCGATGCCGCCCGCCAGGACGTGCCGGTCTACGCCAGCGCGCTGGGCACCGTGGCGGCGATGAACACCGTCACCGTCAGCCCCCAGGTCGGTGGCCAGCTGATCAGCATCAACTTCAAGGAAGGCCAGGAAGTCCAGAAGGGCGATGTGTTGGCCCAGATCGACCCGCGCACCCTGCAGGCCAGCTTCGATGAAGCCGCCGCCGCCAAGCGCCAGAACCAGGCGCAGCTGGCCACCGCGCGCTCCAACTACCAGCGCTCCAATTCGCCGGAATACCGCCAGTACGTGGCCAAGACCGACCTGGACACCCAGCGCAACCAGGTGGCCCAGTTTGAAAGCGCGGTCGCCGCCAACGAAGCCAGCATGCGGGCCGCCCAGGTGCAGCTGCAGTACACCAAGGTCACCGCCCCGATCTCCGGCATTGCCGGCATCCGCGCGGTGGACGCCGGCAACATCGTCAGCGCCGGCACCGCGTTGGTCACCCTGACCCAGATCCACCCCATCCACGTGGTCTTCAACCTGCCCGAGCGCCAGCTGCCCGACGTGCGCCAGGCCCAGAAGGCCGGCCCGGTCACCATCGCCGCGCTCGACCGCAACGACTCCCACGTGCTCACCGACGGCGGCAGCCTGGACGTGGTGGACAACCAGATCAGCAGCGACAGCGGCACCTTCCGTGCCCGTGCACTGTTCAACAACACCGACAACAGCCTGTGGCCGGGCCAGTTCGTCAACGTGCGCATGCAGCTGCGCACCATCGCCGGTGGCGTGGTGATTCCCACCCAGGCAGTGATGCGCGGCCCGGACGGCGAGTACGTCTACATCGTCAAAGCCGACAGCACCGTGGCCATGCAGACGGTCAAGAGCGGCGTGGAAGTGGGCGACAGCAACGTGCAGATCACCGAGGGCCTGAAGGGCGGCGAGCGCGTGGTCAGCGAAGGCCAGTTCCGGCTCAAGCCGGGCAGCAAGGTTACCGCGCTCAAGCCGGGTGAAACCCCGGCACCGCCGACCGACGCCGAGCTCAAGGCCGCCGCCCAGCAGGACAAGGGCGGTGGTGGCCGCCGCGGTGGCGGTCCGCGCTGAGCGCGCCCGCCTGACGTTCCCGACGCCGGCCCGCTGGCCGGCGTCTGCCCGCTTCAACGCCGCATGACGTAACAGCAAGGATCCGCCCGTGGGCTTTTCGACGATCTTCATCCGCCGCCCGATCGCCACCTCGCTGTTGATGGCGGGCCTGCTGCTGCTCGGCATCCTCGGCTACCGCCAGCTGCCGGTGTCGGCGCTGCCGGAGATCGACGCGCCCAGCCTGGTGGTGACCACCCAGTACCCGGGTGCGAATGCCACCACCATGGCCTCGCTGGTGACCACCCCGCTGGAGCGCCAGTTCGGGCAGATCTCCGGGCTGGAGATCATGACCTCCGATTCGTCGGCCGGCCTGTCCACGATCATCCTGCAGTTCTCGATGGACCGCGATATCGACATCGCCGCCCAGGACGTACAGGCCGCGATCCGCCAGGCCACGCTGCCCTCCTCGCTGCCCTACCAGCCGGTCTACAACCGGGTGAACCCGGCCGACGCGGCCATCGTCACCCTCAAGCTCACCTCCGACACGCGCCCGCTGCGCGAGGTCAACAACTACGCCGACTCCATCCTGGCCCAGCGCCTGTCGCAGGTGCAGGGCGTGGGCCTGGTCTCCATCGCCGGCAACGTGCGCCCGGCCGTGCGCATCCAGGTCAACCCGGCGCAGCTGTCCAACATGGGCCTGACCCTGGAAGAACTGCGCAGCGCGCTGACCCAGGCCAACGTCAACGCGCCCAAGGGCTCGCTCAACGGCAAGACCCAGTCCTATTCGATCGGCACCAACGACCAGCTGACCAGCGCCGCCGAGTACCGCGACACCATCATCAGCTACAAGAACGGCCGCCCGGTGCGGTTGTCGGACGTGGCCAACGTGGTCGATGGCGTGGAGAACGACCAGCTGGCCGCCTGGGCCGATGGCAAGCCGGCGGTGCTGCTGGAAGTGCGCCGCCAGCCGGGCGCCAACATCGTCCAGACCGTCGAGCGCATCCGCGCGTTGATCCCGCAGCTGCAGAACGTGCTGCCGGCCGACGTGCACCTGGAGATCTTCTCCGACCGTACCGAGACCATCCGCGCCTCGGTGCATGAAGTGCAGTTCACCCTGATCCTCACCATCTGCCTGGTGGTGGCGGTGATCTTCGTGTTCCTGCGCCGGCTGTGGGCCACCATCATTCCCTCGGTGGCGGTGCCGCTGTCGCTGGCCGGCACCTTCGGGGTGATGGCCTTTGCCGGGATGTCGCTGGACAACCTGTCGCTGATGGCGCTGGTGGTGGCCACCGGCTTCGTCGTCGACGACGCGATCGTGATGATCGAGAACATCGTGCGCTACATCGAGCAGGGCAAGAGCGGCCCGGAAGCGGCCGAGATCGGTGCGCGCCAGATCGGCTTCACCGTGCTGTCGCTGACCATCTCGCTGGTGGCCGTGTTCCTGCCGCTGCTGCTGATGCCCGGCGTGACCGGCCGCCTGTTCCACGAGTTCGCCTGGGTGCTGAGCATCGCGGTGACCTTGTCGATGCTGATCTCGCTGACGCTCACCCCGATGATGTGCGCCTACCTGCTCAAGCCCGACGCGCTGCCCGAGGGCGAAGACGCCCACGAGCGCGCGGCGGCGGCCGGCAAGGAAAACCTGTGGACGCGCACCGTGGGGGCCTACGAGCGCAGCCTGGACTGGGTGCTGGACCACCAGCGCATGACCCTGGCGGTGGCCGCCGGCGCATTGGTACTCACCGTGCTGCTGTACGTGGTGATCCCCAAGGGCCTGCTGCCCGAGCAGGACACCGGCCTGATCACCGGCGTGGTCCAGGCCGACCAGAACATCGCCTTCCCGCAGATGGAACAGCGCACCAAGGCCGTGGCCGAGGCGCTGCGCAAGGACCCGGCGGTGACTGGCGTGTCGGCCTTCATCGGCGCCGGCAGCATGAACCCCACCCTCAACCAGGGCCAGCTGTCGATCGTGCTCAAGGAGCGCGGCGACCGCGACGGGCTGGATGAGATCCTGCCGCGCCTGCAGCAGGCCGTGGCCGGTATTCCCGGCGTGGCGCTGTACCTCAAGCCGGTGCAGGACGTCACCCTGGACACCCGCGTGGCCGCCACCGAGTACCAGTACTCGTTGTCGGACGTGGACAGCGCGCAGGTCGCGCTGCAGGCTACCCGCCTCACCGAAGCGCTGCGCCAGCGCCCGGAACTGGCCGACGTGGACAACAACCTGTCCAACCAGGGCCGTGCGCTGGAACTGACCATCGACCGCGACAAGGCCAGCGTGCTGGGCGTGCCGATGCAGACCATCGACGACACCCTGTACGACGCGTTCGGCCAGCGCCAGATCTCGACCATCTTCACCGAGCTCAACCAGTACCGCGTGGTGCTGGAAGTGGCCCCGGAATTCCGTACCAGCACCGCGCTGATGAACCAGCTGGCGGTGGCCTCCAACGGCGCCGGCGCGCTGACCGGCAGCAACGCCACCAACTTCGGCCAGGTCAGCTCGTCCAACTCGTCCACCGCCACCGGCATCGGTGCGCAGAACACCGGCATTCCGGTGGGCGCGGGCAACATCATCCCGCTCGCGGCGCTGGCCGAGGGCAAGATCACCAGCACCCCGCTGGTGGTGAGCCACCAGCAGCAACTGCCGGCCGTCACGGTGTCGTTCAACATCGCCCCGGGCTATTCGCTGTCCGACGCGGTCAAGGCCATCGAAGAGACCAAGGCCAGCCTGGACATGCCCTCGCAGGTGCATGCGCAGTTCATCGGCAAGGCCGCCGAATTCACCGGCAGCCAGACCGACGTGGTGTGGCTGCTGCTGGCCTCCCTGGTGCTGATCTACATCGTGCTGGGCGTGCTGTATGAAAGCTACATCCACCCCTTCACCATCATCTCCACCCTGCCCCCGGCCGGCGTGGGCGCGCTGCTGGCGCTGATGGTGTGCGGGCTGCCGCTGTCGGTGGACGGCATCGTCGGCATCGTGCTGCTGATCGGCATCGTCAAGAAGAACGGCATCATGATGGTCGACTTCGCCATCGAAGCGCGCCGCGCCGGTGCCAACGCACACGATGCGATCCGCCGTGCCTGCCTGCTGCGCTTCCGCCCGATCATGATGACCACCGCCGCGGCCATGCTCGGCGCGCTGCCGCTGGCGCTGGGCACCGGCATCGGCTCGGAGCTGCGCCGCCCGCTGGGCATTGCCATCGTCGGCGGCCTGCTGCTGTCGCAGCTGGTCACCCTGTACACCACGCCGGTGATCTACCTGTACATGGAACGCTTCTCCGAGTGGATGCGCGAGCGCCGCGAGCAGCGCGCGCTGCGCCACGCCAGCGCCCAGGACCGCGCATGAGCCGCTGCCGCCCATGCACGCTGAAGGCGTCGGCATGAACATTTCCGGCCCCTTCATCCGCCGCCCGATCGGCACCGCGCTGCTGGCCATCGGCCTGTTCGTGGTTGGCCTGTTCTGCTACCTGAAACTGGGCGTGTCGGCGCTGCCGAACATCCAGATTCCGGTGATCTTCGTGCACGCCAGCCAGTCCGGCGCGGACGCCACCACCATGGCCTCCACGGTCACCGCACCGCTGGAACGCCACCTGGGCCAGCTGCCCGGCGTGGACCAGATGCGGTCATCCAGCTCCGAAGGCAGCTCGCTGGTCTTCATGATCTTCCAGAGCGGGGTCGACATCGATTCGGCCGCACTGGACGTGCAGACCGCGATCAATTCGGCCCAGGCCGACCTGCCGTCCGGGCTCGGTTCGCCGATGTTCCAGAAGGCCAACCCCAACGACGACCCGGTGATCGCCATCGCGCTCACCTCGCAGACGCAGTCCGCCGACGAGCTGTACAACGTCGCCGACTCGCTGCTGGCCCAACGCATCCGCCAGATCAGCGGGGTGTCTTCGGTGGACATCGCCGGTGCGTCCACGCCGGCGGTGCGGGTGGACGTGAACCTGCGCCTGCTCAACGCGCTCAACCTCACCCCCGATGACCTGCGCAACGCGGTACGCGCGGCCAACGTGACCTCGCCCACCGGCTTCCTCACCGACGGCAACACCACCACCGCGATCATCGCCAACGACTCGGTGGCGCGCGCGGCCGACTTCGCCAACCTGGTCATCAAGACCCAGGACGACGGCCGGGTGATCCGCCTCAAGGACGTGGCCAACGTCTACGACGGCCAGCAGGACGCCTACCAGGCCGCGTGGTTCGACCACAAACCGGCGGTGGTGATGTATGTGTTCACCCGTGCCGGCGCCAACATCGTGGAGACCGTGGACCGGGTCAAGGCGCAGATCCCGATGCTGCGCGACTACCTGCAGCCGGGCACGGTGATGACCCCGTACTTCGACCGCACCCCGACCATCCGCTCGTCGCTGCACGAAGTGCAGATCACCCTGCTGATCAGCCTGGCGATGGTGATCCTGACCATGGCGCTGTTCCTGCGCCGGCTGGCGCCGACGCTGATCGCGGCGGTCACCGTGCCGTTGTCGCTGGCCGGTGCGGCGCTGGTGATGTACGTGTTCGGCTTCACCCTGAACAACCTGAGCCTGCTGGCGCTGGTGATCGCGATCGGGTTCGTGGTCGACGATGCGATCGTGGTGATCGAGAACGTCATGCGCCATCTCGACGAAGGCATGCCCCGCATGCAGGCCGCGCTGACCGGCGCGCGCGAGATCGGCTTCACCATCGTCTCGATCACCGCCTCGCTGGTGGCGGTGTTCATCCCGCTGCTGTTCGCCAGCGGCATGGTGGGTGCGTTCTTCCGCGAGTTCACCATCACCCTGGTGGCCGCGATCGTGGTGTCGATGATCGTCTCGCTCACGCTCACCCCGGCGCTGTGCAGCCGCTTCCTGAGCGCGCACGCCGAGCCGGACAAGCCCTCGCGGATCGGCCGCTTCCTGGACGCCGCGCACGACCGCATGCTGCGCGTGTACACGGTCTGCCTGGACTTCTCGCTGCGCCACGCCCTGCTGCTGTCGCTCACCCCGATCCTGCTGATCGTGGCCACGGTGATGCTGGGCGGGGCGGTCAAGAAGGGTTCGTTCCCGGCGCAGGACACCGGCCTGATCTGGGGCCGCGCCAACTCCAGCGCCACGGTGTCCTTCGAGGACATGGTCAACCGCCAGCGCCGCATCACCGACATGCTGATGGCCGACCCGGCGGTGAAGACCGTGGGCGTGCGGCTGGGCAGTGGCCGCCAGGGCTCCAGCGCGCAGTTCAACGTGCAGCTGAAGACCCGCAAGGAAGGGCGCAAGGAAACCACCGCGCTGGCGCTGGCACGGCTGAGCGCCAAGGCCGACCGCTACCCCGACCTGCAGCTGCGCCTGCGCGCGATCCAGGATCTACCCAGCGACGGCGGCGGCGGCAACAGCCAGGGCGCGCAGTATCGCGTGTCGCTGCAGGGCAACGACCTGGCCCAGCTGCAGGAATGGCTGCCCAAGGTGCAGGCCGCACTGAAGAAGAACCCGAAGCTGCGTGACGTGGGCACCGACGTGGACACCGCCGGGCTGCGCCAGAACGTGGTGATCGACCGTGCCAAGGCCGCGCGCCTGGGCGTGTCGGTGGGTGCGATCGACGGCGCGCTGTACGGCGCGTTCGGCCAGCGCCAGATCTCCACCATCTACTCGGACATCAACCAGTACAGCGTGGTGGTCAACGCATTGCCCGAGCAGACCGCCACCCCGCGTGCGCTGGATGAGATCTACGTGCGTGCCGGCAACGGCGAGATGATCCCGCTGACCGCGGTGGCGCATCAGGTGCCCGGGCTGGCACCGCCGCAGATCACCCATGAAAACCAGTACACCACGATGGACCTGAGCTACAACCTGGCCCCGGGCGTGAGCACCGGCGAAGGCGAAGCGATCATCAAGTCCACCGTGGACGGCCTGCGCCTGCCCGGCGACATCCGCATCAGCGATGGCGGCGGCTTCAACGTGCAGCTCAACCCGAACTCGATGCTGATCCTGGTGCTGGCCGCCATCATCACCGTGTACCTGGTGCTGGGCATGCTGTACGAAAGCCTGGTACACCCGGTAACGATCCTGTCCACGCTGCCGGCCGCGGGCGTGGGCGCGCTGCTGGCGTTGTTCGTGACCAACACCGAGCTGTCGGTGATTTCGATGATCGCGCTGGTGCTGTTGATCGGCATCGTCAAGAAGAACGCGATCATGATGATCGACTTCGCGGTGGTGGCCCAGCGCGAGCACGGCAAGAGCCCGCGCGATGCGGTGCGCGAGGCCAGCATCGTGCGCTTCCGCCCGATCATGATGACCACCATGGTGGCGATCCTGGCCGCGGTACCGCTGGCCATCGGCCTGGGCGAAGGCTCCGAACTGCGCCGCCCGCTGGGCATCGCGATGATCGGCGGCCTGCTGTTCTCGCAGAGCCTGACCCTGCTGAGCACGCCGGCGCTGTACGTGATCTTCTCGTGCCTGCGCGAGCGCTGGGTCAACCGCCGTGCCCGCCGCCGCGAACGGCGTGCATTGAAGCGGAGCGCCCTCGCCCGGTAGGTACCGACCGTGGGTCGGTACCCCCGGTCGGTACGCCACGGTTTGACGCCACGCAACAAAACGCGAACAATTCGCATCCAGCCACGGTCCTGCATCGCCTTCGGCGATGCCCCCGCTGCCGGTTCCCGGCCAGCCTGCGCGATCCAGCCATCGACCCTCTCCCGCCCTCTGTAGATCGCGGACGGCGTTGTGCTGTCCGCCAAGGAACCCATCGATGCTGTCCGCTTCCCTGCCCCGCCTGGCCACGTTGGCCGTTGCGCTGTCGCTGGCCTGCGCCGCGCATGCCCAGTCCACCCCCGATGGCACAGCGCGCGCCCGCTCGGCCACGGATCTGGACGCCATCAAGGTCACCGCCGAACGCACCCACACCGACACCGGCGCCCTCGGCGACCGCGCCGTGCGTGACACCCCGTTCGCAATCGCCGTGGTCGGCCGCGAAGAGATCGAGAAGCGCCAGGTGGTCTCGCTTGGCGACGCGTTCCTGACCGACCCCTCCGTGGTCACCCAGGTCAGCGCGTACGCCAGCGGCTGGAGTTCGCCGATCCGCAACCGCGGCATCGACCTCAGCTACGACAGCTACCGCGTCAACGGCCTGCAGGTGTCCTCGTGGGGTACCGAATGGCCGCTGGAAGTGATGGAACAGGTGGAACTGCTCAAGGGCCCCGGTGGGTTCATGTACGGCTTCGGCCAGCCCGGCGGCATCGTCAACTACGTCACCAAGAAGCCGACCGACACCCCCACCTTCGCCGCCCAGCTCGGCTGGCGCGAACAGGGCATCGTCAGCGGCCAGGTCGATGTGGGCGGCCGTTTCGGCAATGAGCAGATGTTCGGCTACCGCTTCAATGCCTACCAGGAGAAGGGCGAAACCTTCAACGGCGGCGAAGTCAACCGCAAGGTCGGCGCCCTGTCGCTGGATGCGCGCCTGAGCGACAGCCTCACCTGGACCTTCGACGGCGTGTTCCAGTCGCGCGATCTCAGCAACGAGTCGCCGCAGTACTACTTCATCGGCCTCACCGAGCTGCCGCGCCCGCTGGCCGGCGACATCGACAACAGCATCGACGGCAGTTACTACGACACCCGCTCCAGCCTGCTCTCCACCGCGCTGAACTGGCAGATCAACAGTGACTGGAAGGCCAGCCTGAGCTACGGCGTGACCACCTCCTGGAACGACGTCAACAAGGTGTTCGCCTACATCGACAACGTCAACGGCGACTACAACATCAACACCTACGAGCTGGGCGGCAAGAGCGAGTGGAAGCTGGCCCAGGCCATCGTGCAGGGTCGCTTCGACACCGGCCCGCTGTCGCACCAGGTGGTGGCCGGCGTTTCGCACCAGACCGGCCTGGGCTGGGACCGCCCGTACGAATGGACCACCATCGGCCGCGGCAACATCTACCAGCGCCCGGTGCTGCGCCACGATGCCGTGGGCTCACGCGTGCTCAGCCGCGGCAGCGAGACCGTGCAGCAGGCCGTGTTCGTCAGTGACACCGTCAGCTTCGCCGAGGGCTGGTCGCTGCTGGCCGGCGCGCGCTACAACGACTTCGAGAACAAGGGCGCCTACCACACCTACCCGGTCACCCCCACCTACGCCCTGATGTACAAGCCGGCCGACGCCGTCACCCTGTACGCCAGCTACGTGGAATCGCTGGAAGCGGGCAGTCGCGTCGGCAGCGACTACATCAACGCCGGCACCGTGCTCGACCCGACCATCAGCAAGCAATACGAGATCGGCGCCAAGATCGAGTACCCGCGCTGGAATGCCAACGCCGCCGCCTTCCGCCTGGAGCGCGGTGCCAACATCGACCGCCTTACCAGCGCCGGCAAGCTGCTCGTGCAGGACGGCATCACCCTGTACGAAGGCGTCGAACTCAGCGGCGACATCCGCCTGACCGACGCGCTCACCGTCGGCGGCGGCGTCACCTGGCTCGACCCCACCTACGACAAGCTGTCCCCCGACAGCGCCGCCCAGCAGGGCAACCGCACCGCCGGCGCCGCCCGCTGGCAGGGCGTGCTGCACGCCGACTACAGCATCCCGCAGGTGGACGGCCTGAGCGTCTACGCGCTGGCCCGCTACTACGGCGATGTCTATTACGACGCGGACAACACCCTCAACCTGCCTGACTACACCCTGGTCAACGCCGGCCTCGGCTACCGCATGCAGCTCGACGGCCACCCGGTCACCTGGCGCGCCGGCGTGGAGAACCTGGCGAACAAGAAATACTGGTCCAACGCCGGCGTCGGCCTGCCGCGCACCTTCGCGGTGAGCGTGCGCTTCGACATGTAATGCGACCGGCCGGTCATCCAACTGCTGGCCGGCTCCCCCGCAGACCGCGTAGTGCCGGCCGCTGGCCGGCCCCTCCACACAGCGCGTAGTGCCGGCCGCTGGCCGGCCCCTCCACACAGCGCGTAGTGCCGGCCGCTGGCCGGCTCCTCCACACAGCGCGTAGTGCCGGCCGCTGGCCGGCTCCTCCACACAGCGCGTAGTGCCGGCCGCTGGCCGGCTCTTCCACACGGCGCGTAGTGCCGGCCGCTGGCCGGCTCCTCGCACCTCCGTCCGGGCGTACGGGGAGCCGGCCAGCGGCCGGCACTACCCGGGCACCGCGTCGCCGCGCCGTACAGCGCGTCGAGGTTGGATCGCCTTCAGGCTGTCCCCTTCACCCCACACCCGCAATAATGGGCTGCCCCGCACCCCGAGCCCGCATGTCCGCCCGAGAATCCCGCCTGAGCCGCCTGTGGGCGCATGAAAAGGCCAGCTACGGCCTGCGGGTACTCATCGCGCTGTCGGTGGCCATGGGCCTGTGCTGGCACCTGGACCAGCTGCCCGCGCTGCCCGGCGTGTTCCTCGGCATCATCGCCAGCGCCATCGCCGAAACCGACGACAACTGGTGGGGCCGGACCAAATCGGTCGCCCTGTCCCTGCTCTGCTTCGTCATCGCCGCCGCCGCGGTGGTCGAACTGTTCGCCTGGCCCTGGCTGTTCATCGCCGCCCTGGCCGTGTCCACCTTCGGCCTCACCCTGCTCGGTGCACTCGGCGAACGCTACGCGTCCATCGCCCAGGCCACCGTCACCCTGGCCATCTACACCATGATCGGCCTGGAACAGCACGGCGCCAGCGACCGCGCCCAGGCCATCAGCGCGGTCAGCCACCTGCTCGCCGGCGCGCTCTGGTACGGCCTGCTCTCGATCCTGTGGACCGCGCTGTTCGCCAACCGCCCGGTGCGCGAACGCGTCGCCCGCCTGTACCTGGAACTGGGCCGCTACCTGCAGCTCAAGGCCGACCTGTTCGAACCCATCCGCGATGCCGACGTACAGAAGCGCCAGCTGGCCCTGGCCGAACAGAACCGCCGCGTGGTCGAGGCGCTGAACATCGCCAAGGTCGCCATCCTGGCCCGCTTCGGTCGCTCCGGCCGGCCCGGCGTGCAGTCCGGCCTGTACCTGCGCCTGTACTACATGGCCCAGGATTTCCACGAACGCGCCAGCTCCTCGCACTATCCCTACGGCGCGCTCACCGAAGCGTTCTTCCACAGCGACGTCCTGTACCGCTGCCAGCGCCTGCTTGCCCTGCAGGGCGAGGCGTGCGCCAACCTCGGCCTGGCCATCCGCCTGCGCCGCCCGTTCCAGTACGGCGAGCGCACCAAGCAGGCCACCGCCGACCTCACCGATTCGCTCACCTGGCTGCGTGCCCAGCACAACCCGCAGTGGCAGCGCCTGCTGTCCTCGCTGGAGCTGCTCGGCCACAACCTGCAGAGCATCGAGCGGCGCCTGTCGGAGGCCGAAAAATCCGACGCCACCCTGGACAACGTCGACACCCGCCTGCGCGACACCAACCCGCACACCCTGCGGGAAATGTTCGTGCGCATCCGCCAGCAGCTCACCCCCGGCTCGGTCCTGTTCCGCCACGGCCTGCGCATGGCGCTGGCGCTGATCGTCGGCTTTGCGGTGATCCGCCTGGTCAACGCCCAGAACGGCTCGTGGGTGCTGCTCACCATCGTGTTCGTATGCCGCCCGCATTTCGGCGCCACCCGGCAACGGCTGGCCCAGCGCATCGCCGGCACCCTGATCGGGCTGGTGCTGACCTGGGCGCTGATGCAGCTGTTCCAGGACCTGCGCATCGAACTGCTGATCGCCCTGCTCTCGGCGCTGCTGTTCTTCTTCACCCGCAGCGACCGCTACCTGGTGGCGTCGGCGGCGATCACGGTAATGGCACTGACCTGCTTCAACCTGATCGGCGACGGCTTCCTGCTGATCTGGCCGCGCCTGGTCGACACCCTGCTGGGCTGCGCGATCGCCGCCGCGGCCGCGTTCCTGATCCTGCCCGACTGGCAGGGCCGCCGCTTGAACCTGGTCATGGCCCGCGTGCTGGCCAACTGCGCGCGCTATCTGGATGCGGTGCTGGGCCAGTACGGCAGCGGCATGCAGGACGACCTGGCGTACCGCATCGCCCGCCGCGACATGCACAACGCCGACGCGGCGCTGTCCACCGCGCTCTCGAACATGCTGCGCGAGCCGGGGCACGTGCGCCGCAATCTGGACGCCGGGTTCCGCTTCCTGGCGCTCTCCAACACCCTGCTGGGGCATCTGTCGGCGCTCGGCGCGCACCGCGCGCAGCTGGACAGCTACGCGCAGGATGCCCAGGCGCTGGCCGGCGGCGAGCGGGTGGAACAGGCCATGCAGCAGATTGCCGCGGCGCTGGAGCAGCGCCAACCCGTGGAGGAAGCCGATAACGACGGCGACCGCGCCCTCGCCGAGCAGCTGGAACAGATCACCGACGACATGCCGCCCAAGCTGCAGCTGATCCGCACCCAGATGGGCCTGATGCTGCGCCTGCTGCCCAAGCTGCGCGGCGCCGCCAACGAGGCCGCCCGCACCCTGCGGTGAGGGGGCTGTTCGGGTAGCGGGGCAGAACCCCGCGCTACGACGCCGTACGGCGTCTCCCGTAGCGCCGGGCGCTGCCCGGCAGCCGGTGAGGGGCGCAACGCCGGGGGCCGCCCGACTGCATGCTAGGCTGCGCCGGTTCGCAAGGAGTTTCCATGTCCGGCCACAGCCAGTTCGCCCTGCTCAAACAGCGTCGCTTCCTGCCGTTCTTCATCGTCCAGTCGCTGGGTGCGTTCAACGACAACGTGTACCGGCAGGCCATCATCGGCCTGCTGTTCTACCTCGGCGTCAGCCAGGAAGAGCAGTCGCTGTACACCACGCTGGCGCCGGCCATCTTCATCCTGCCCTACTTCCTGTTCTCGGCCCTGGCCGGGCAGATCGCCGAAAAACTGGAAAAATCGCGGCTGATCGTGATCACCACCACCATGGAGATCGCGATCATGTCGCTGGCTGCGGTGGGCTTCCTCACCCAGAGCATGCCGGTGCTGCTGGTGGCCCTGTTCTGCACCGGCCTGCAGTCCACCCTGTTCGGCCCGGTGAAGTACTCGGTGCTGCCCTCGGTGCTGCGCCCGGAGGAGCTGACCGGCGGCAACGGCCTGGTCGAGATGGGCACCTCGATGTCGATCCTGACCGGCATGATCAGCGGCGGCATCATCTTCACCCTGGCCGGCAGCTTCGGCCCGGTGGTGGCGGCCACCGCGGTGATCGCGCTGGCCATCTTCGGCAACATCACCGCGCGCATGATTCCGAAGGTGGATGCCGGCGCGCCGGACCTGAAGATCAACTGGAACCCGATTCCCGAATCACTGGCCGTCCTGCGCCTGGCCAAGAAACAGAAGGCGGTGCGCAACGCCATCCTGGGCGTGTCCTGGTTCTGGTTCGTGGGCACCATGCTGACCTCGCAGCTGCCCACCTACGCGGTGGTCAACCTGGGCGGCGAACCCACCCTGTACATCTTCGCGCTGGCGCTGTTCTCGGTCGGCACCGGCGTGGGCTCGCTGCTCTGCGAAAAACTGTCCGGGCGCACCGTGGAAATCGGCCTGGTGCCGCTGGGCGCGTTCGGCATGACCGCCTTCATGCTGGACCTGTACTTCGCCCGCGCCGGCACGGCCACCGCCGCCGGCCTGGGCGTGGCTGCCTTCGTTGCCCAGCCCGGCAGCCTCCGCATCATCATCGACCTGATCGGCATCGGCCTGTTCACCGGCTTCTTCGTGGTGCCCCTGTTCGCGCTGATCCAGAGCCGTACGCCGAAGTCGGAGATGTCGCGCGTGTTCGCCGCGCTCAACATCCAGAACTCGGGCTTCATCGTGGGCGCGGCGATGATCGCGCTGGCCACGCAGAAGTTCCTGCACTGGACCATCCCGCAGCTGTTCCTGGCCCTGGCCATCGCCAATGCCGTGGTGTCGATCTACATCTTCACCATCGTTCCCGAATTCCTGATGCGCTTCCTCAGCTGGGTGATGGTGCGCGGCCTGTACCGGCTGCGCCTGCACGGCATCGAAGCCAACGTACCCGACGAAGGCGCCGCGCTGATCGTGTGCAACCATGTCAGCTACATGGACGCGCTGATCCTGTCGGCGACCATCCCGCGCCCGGTGCGCTTTGTCATGTACTACAAGATCTTCAACATCCCGGTGATGCGCTGGATCTTCCGTACCGCCAAGGCCATTCCCATCGCCGGCGCGCGCGAAGACCCCGCGCTGATGCAGGCGGCCTTCGACGAAGTGGACAAGGCGCTGGCCGACGGCGAGCTGGTGTGCATCTTCCCCGAAGGCGCGCTCACCCGCGACGGCGAGATGGGCCCGTTCAAATCCGGCGTGGAGAAGATCCTCGAACGGCGCCCGGTGCCGGTGGTGCCGATGGCGCTGCGCGGCATGTGGGCCAGCATGTGGAGCCGGCGCGACACCCGGCTGGGCCGCATGCGCGTGCCGCGCCGTTTCCGCGCGCATGTCGAGGTGGCCGCCGCACCGGCGCTTGCCGGCCGGGAGGCCACTGCCGACATCCTGGAGCAGCAGGTACGGCAGCTTCGTGGGGAAAACGGCTGAGGCCTAGTGCCGTCTGGATGTAAACGCATACATCCGGGCGTGCATCGGGTAAATTAGCGCCGGGGAAGTCCGATCCGCGCAGGCCAGCGCGGCGGCAGCCGAATATCATGCGTACCGTTTGCTGCACCGATCGATGACGTTGCCACTGTGTGTGCGTGCGTTTCACCCCGTCCCACGCCCGTCAAATCCACCCAAGAAAATGGAGCTTTTCAGATGAACACCACTGCCGCACAAATCCCGAACCACCTGGTCTGGGCCATCCTGGCCACCCTGTTCTGCTGCCTGCCGGGCGGTATCGTGTCGATCGTCTACGCCGCCCAGGTCAACGGCAAGATTGCCGCAGGTGACCTTGCCGGTGCGCGCGACTCGTCGGACAAGGCGAAGAAGTGGGCCATGTGGTCGGCCATTGCCGGCGTCATCGTTGCCGTGCTGTACGTCGTGCTGGTGATGGCGATGGGCGGCCTGGGCGCGCTGAGCAACAGCGGCTACTGATCAGCACCGGGACGGCCTGGCCGGTGACCCTGCATGGGTTCGCCGGCCGGGCCGTTCGCGCATCATGGCCCTGCCTTCCCGAACCACGCTTGCCCGCTGGGCACCCACGGCCCTGGTGGCCGGCCTGGGTGCAGGCGCCGTCGTGGTGTTGCGCAACGTCAGCCCCTATGGCGCCAACAGTCCGCTGCCGGGCTGCCCGCTGTACGCACTGACCGGCCTGTACTGTCCAGGCTGCGGCAGCACGCGCTGCCTGTACTCGCTGGTGCATTTCGATTGGCAAGGCGCCTTCGCGATGAATCCGCTGCTGGTGGTGTCGCTGCCGTTCCTGCTGTTGATGCTGCTGCACGGTGCCGGGATTCGCCCGCGCGTGCTTGAACCGCTGATGCGCGTGCTGGCCAGCCCGATGTTCTGGCTGGTGCTGCTGGTGGGATATGCGGTGCTTCGCAACCTGCCGTGGATGCCGTTTGCCTGGCTTGCGCCGGGTTCGGTTGCTTGATGCCGGGTAGAACCCGGCGCTACGGATACGGATGCCGGGTAGAACCCGGCGCTACGTGGGTCAGGTTACCCAGCCGGCGATGACCAGCAAGGCCAGCGCGGCCATCCACAGCAGCAGCATCCGCCACACCAGGCTCATCGCATCGCGTAGTTCGGGCAGGCGCCGCCACACCGGCACCATCCCGGCATCGCTGTAGTCATGCGCTTCTTCGCGCAGTTCGGCGCTCACGCTGGCCCGCGCCACCGCACCCAGGAACACCGTCGAGGTCGCCCACTGGTTGCCGTGCGCCTGCCGCCACGCCTTGTAGGCCGTGTCGAAGTTGCCCACCAGGGCCATCGACAGCGACATCAGCTGGGCCACCGGCCATTCCAGCCAGCCCAGCACTACGCGTGCACCCACCGCGCCGTCGAGCGTGGCCAGCGAACGCATCGGGCCGACCGCCAGCAAGGCCAGCAACCGGTACGCCACGGCGCCCACCGGGCCCAGCAGCAGGAACCAGAACAGCACCGCGAACCAGCGCCGCAGGCCGTTGAGCACGGTGGCCTCGACCAGCGACGACACGTCCTCGTGCAGGCTGCCGCCGGTCGATTGCAGCTGCGCAATCGCGGCGTGCCGGGTGGGGGCGTCGTCGGCGTCGATCACCGCTTCCACGTCGCGGTCCAGATCGCGCGGGCCCCAGCAGATCACCAGGGTGGCCACGCCCAGCAGCAGTGACGGCAGACCGAACAAGCGGCCGTGCAACGCCCACTGCAGCAGCACCACGCCCAGCACCCACGGCAGCAGCGCCAGCACCCAGCCTTGGCGGCTGCGCCAGAATCCGTTTTCCGCCGCATGCGCATCCAGCCATTGCAGCCAGCGCCGGTAGAACCCGAATCCGCGCAGCGCCACGGCCGCAGCCGGTGCGACATGGCCCAGGGCCAGGGCGACCAGCACGGCAACCAGGGTGGTGAACATGTATGCCTCCGGCGCGGATCGTGGCCGCTACTATGCCTTGCGACCCGGCAATTCCCCGGGCCGTTGGTAATGTACGCTGCTGCGTGTTCAGCCAGCGGCAACGCAGGCCGTGGCTCAGCCCACCTGCTGGCGGTACCAGTGCTCGATCAGGCTGCGCGAGATCGAAATCGGGGGCGACAGGCGGATGCCCTCGCCGTCGTCTTCGACATCCCGGGCCAGCGCCGCACCCACTTCCTCGGCAGTGAACCAGCGTGCATCTTCCAGCTCGCCGTCCACGGTGGGCACGTCGTCTTCGGCCGTGGCCGCAAAGCCCAGCATCAACGCGCCCGGGAACGGCCAGGGCTGGGTGCCCAGGTATTGGCAGTGGCGCACGCGCACCTTGCTCTCTTCGAATACTTCACGCACCACGGTCTGCTCCAGCGACTCGCCCGGCTCGACGAACCCGGCCAGCACCGAATAGCGGCGCGGTGCCCAGTTGGCCTGCCGCCCGAGCAGCAACCGCCCGTTGTTTTCCACCGCCACGATCACCGCCGGGTCCACCCGCGGGTAGTGCTCGGTACCGCACTGCGCGCAGCGCCCGACAAAGCCGCCGCGCGCGAAGGTGATGCCGCCGCCGCACACCCCGCAGAAGCGCGTGCGCGACTGCCAGTACGACATCCCGCGCGCATAGCAGAACGCGCTGGCATCGGCGGCCGACCAGGTGGTGGCCGACTCGCGCAGGTCCACCCGCTGCGGCGCGGTGACATCCACGCTCGCCGCTTCCAGCGAGAACCAGGCGCGCTCACCGCGCAGTCCCAGGAAGATCGCCGTTCCCGGCCCGCCCCCGACCTGCGCGCCGGTCAGCGCAAGCGGCTGGCCATCGTCGCCGGCCAGCGCGCGGCCGTCGGTGTCGAGCACCAGCACGTGCGCATCGGGCCACAGCCGCGCCAGCGCGTCGGCGTCCTGGCGCAGCGGATCGGCACGTTCAAGGGGATCGGTGGTGAAAGCAAAGCCGGACAGCGGCGTAGAAAATGTCGACATGCGGCAAGCCTGCCCACATTCGATCACAGTGGCAAGCGCCAGCCGACCGATAGGGTCGGCAGCGCCAGACACATCACATGCTGAAACTGCTGCCGCAGCCGCAGGTGGTTTTGGCGTTCGGATTGCGGATCACGAACTGCGCGCCGGTCAGGCTTTCGGTGTAGTCCACCTCGGCGCCCATCAGGTACTGCAGGCTCAGCGGATCCACCAGCAGGGTGACACCGTTGGTGTCCACCGCCAGGTCATCCTCGGCACGGTTCTCGTCGAACTCGAACCCGTACTGGAAGCCGGAGCAGCCACCGCCCTGGATGTACACACGCAAGGCAAGGCTGGTACTGGCCTCGTCCTGGATCAATTCCTTCACTTTGGCCGCAGCGGCTTCGGTGAAGTTGAGGGGACGGTCCAGCGATTGGTAGTTCGGCGCGGCGACAGGTGCGCCGGGCAGGGAAACAAGCGTGCTCATGTCCCCAGCATGGGGGCGCATGGGCACGCTTTCAAGCGTTCAGCCGTTCAGGCCATGGCCTCGGCCAGCTTCTTGCGGGCTGCGCCGTCCTTGCCCTTGCCGGCGGTTTCGTCGGCCGGCGGCGGCAGCGCGGCCATCTGTGCGCTGCCATGGATCAGGCGACCGGTCAGCTGCGCGCCGGCGTTCATCTCCACCACCTGGTAGTGAATGTTGCCGGAGACCCGCGCAGTCGGGGTCAGTTCCACCTTTTCAGTGGCGTGCACGTCGCCGTCCAGGCGGCCACTGATCACCACCACCTGGGCGCGGATCTCGCCCTCGATGCTGCCCTGCTCGGCCAGGGTGATGGTGGCATTGGCTGCCCCCTCGGCGGCGACGACCTTGCCCAGGATGGTGCCTTCCACATACAGGCCCCCACTGAACTCCACGTCGCCGCGGATCACCACCTGTGCGCCGATCAGCGCGTCCACGACCAGATGTCCGTCGCGGTTGGATTTGTTGCTGCCAAACATGGGCTTACTCCCCTTCTTTCGCCGATGGTGCCGCCGGTGCGCCGGCCTGCTTCCAATCAAAAACCTGGGTGGCGCCCCCCGCGCCCGATCCCAGCGTGACCCGCACACGTTGCGGGGTGAAGTCTTTCGGCAGGATGATGCTGCCGGTGAGCTGCTGGAAGTACCGGAAGGAATAGTCCTGGCCCGGCACCTTGGTGCGCTGGTGCAGCTCGTCCCAGCTGACCGAGGTCAGCTTGCCGCCTTTGACGCCTTCCACGGTGAAACGCATCTGGCCCTGGCTGATGGCGCCGCGATTGAGGTTCTGGGTCAGCACCACCGCGTACTGCCAGGTGCCGCCGGTTTCCGGGCTGAATTCGACCGAATGGGTGTTCAGGCCCTTGCGCTGGCTGGTGGCGCCCACCAGCCGCTCGTAGAAGGCCACGTCAGCGCGCAGGCCGGCGATTTCCTCATCGCGCTCGCCCAGCGAGGTCTGCACCTCATTGTTGGCGGCCCGGCTGATGCGGTCCGACGCCTGCAGCGTGGCCTGGCGCTGCTGCAGCTCGACCACCTGCTTGTTCAGGCTTTCCGCGCGCGCTTCGGCGGCGTCCAGCTGCTTGCCGGCATCCCCGCCGGGGCCGGCGGTCCAGCGCCCGATCAGGACCGCCAGGATGACGCTGACCAGCCACACGCCGGCCAGAAGGGCCAGACGGCGGCGATCCTGCACGGGCGGCGTGCCGGGCCGGCGGATCTGGATACGCGATGGTGTCGGAGAGTTCATGGCGGTTGTCCGCGGCAGCGCGCTTGGCGATACCGGCACGGCCCCTGTCGGAACGAGCGACTGGCTAGTGTAAATCAGGGTCGGGCGATTTCACGCGCCAGGGGACATGGCCGGCGGTGGCGTTCATTGACGTCATCCCCGATAGTGTGGGCCTGTGCACACTTTGCAGGCGGAGCGCGCGTCATGACCGAAGCCCATCTGTTTGTCGTCGGCATCCTGCTGGCCTGGCTGGCGGGCATCCGCGTCTACCTGACCGTGTTCGGCGTGGGCCTGGCCGGGCTGCTCGGCTGGGTGGACCTGCCGCCGGCCCTGCAGGCCACCGAATCGTACTGGGTGCTGGGCACCTCGGCGGTGCTGGCGGTCGCCGAGTTCTTCGCCGACAAGATCCCCGGGGTGGATTCGGTCTGGGACCTCGTCCAGACCCTGGCCCGGGTGCCGGCCGGCGCCTTCCTGGCCGCCGCCACCCTGTCGCCCGGTGGCGAACTCAGCGGCACCGCGCTGGTTGCCGGGGCCGGGGTGGCGCTGGCCAGCCACGGGCTCAAGTCCGGCACCCGCGCCCTGCTCAACACCTCACCGGAACCGGCCAGCAACTGGGTGGCCTCGGCCGCCGAAGACACCGTGGTGGTGGGCGGGCTGGCGTTGGCACTGGCCCACCCGTGGCTGGCGCTGATCGTGGTGGTCGGCTGCAGCCTGGTCGGCGCGCTGGTGGTGTGGTGGGTGTGGCGCACGTTGTGGAAGGGCATGCGCTGGCTGCTCGGGCAAGCCGCCGAGCGCCCTGGCGCGCTGCCGAATCGCGACGTGCTGCCACCGTAGGCACAGCCAGGCACGGCATAATTGCGTCGCAGACTGGGAGTATTGATGGCCGTCACCGACAACGTTGTTGCATCCGCCCGCGCCACGCGCGCTGAGACCCCGCCCGCCGACCATTGGCAACGGTGGGTCGGCAGCGCCGCGCCAGTCGCCGCTGCGCCGAGCAACGTGGTGCCGCTTACCGCGGCCATCGCAGCGGCCCCGCCGCCGCTGCCGCAGGTGCAGGCGCACGAAGACGACCCCGCGCCGCTGGCCCTGGATGCGCCCTACCGGGTGCTGATTGTCGAAGACGACCGCTCCCAGGCCCTGTTCGCGCAGAGCGTGCTGCATGGCGCCGGGATGGAGGCCATCGTGCACAGCGACGCCGAAGGCGTGCAGCAGGCCATCGCGGACAACCGCCCCGACCTGATCCTGATGGACCTGCACCTGCCCGGCCTGGACGGCATGCGCCTGACCGCGCTGATCCGCCAGCAACCCGGCCAGCAGCTGCTGCCCATCGTCTTCCTCAGTGGCGATCCAGACCCGGAGCGCCAGTTCGAAGTGCTCGACAGCGGCGCCGACGATTTCCTGAGCAAGCCGATCCGTCCGCGCCATCTCATTGCCGCGGTGTCCAACCGGATCCGCCGTGCGCGTGCGCAGGCCGCCACCCAGCCCGGTGCCAATGGCGCGCCGGCCATGAACAACCCCGAGACCGGCCTGCCGACCCGCCACCATGTGATGCAGCAGCTGGCCGCCTCGCTGGCCCACCGCGACCAGGGCGGCCTGTTCTTCATCGAAGTGGCCAGTGCACTGGGCCTGCGCGAACGGTACGGCTACGCCGCGTTCGAGCGCCTGATGGTGCAGGCCGCGCAGCGCCTGGCCGACAGCGCGCAGCCGCACCTGCTGGCACGCCTGAACGACAACAGCTTCCTGGTGCTGGCCCGCGGCATCGACGAGGAAAGCCTGGACGGCGTGGCCCAGCACCTGCGCGAACAGTTGTCGGGGCGTGCCTTCGTGATCCGCGACGACGAGTCGGTGCACCTGCGCGGCGTGGTCGGGCATGCGCAGCTCTCCCTGGGGTTCAGCGATGCCGGCACCGCACTGGAAGCGGTGGAACGCACCACCCTGCAGGCGCGCCTGCTCAGCGCCGGTGTCGCCGCGCATGTGCGCCGCGAGGATGTCGCCGCGCAGGAACACCTGGCCCTGCTCGAAGGCCAGCTGGAACTGGCCTACCAGCCCATCGTGGCCGTTGCCGGCGGCAATACCGCCCAGTACCAGGTGCTGCTGCGGCTGCGCCAGGCCGATGGCACCGTGCTCGCCGCCGGCCAGGTGATTCCGGCCGCCGAAGCCGCCGGGCGCATCGCCGACCTGGACCAGCAGGTGCTGGACCACGCCCTCGGCCTGCTCGATCTGTACCGGCATGCCACCCAGCCGCTGAGCCTGTTCGTGTCGCAGTCGCTGCGCACGCTGGCCCGCGATGCCTTCGCCGACTGGCTGCTGGAATCGCTGGCGCGCCGCCAGATCGCCGGCGAGGCCCTGGTCATCGACGTCCGCCTGCCGGACGCGCTGATCCACACCGTCACGCTGCAGCAGTTCTGTTCGCGCATGGCCGACGCCGGCGTGCGTTTCTGCCTGAGCCAGTTCGAGCCGGGCAGCGAAGCCAATGCACTGCTCACCCAGTTGCCACTGACTTACGTGCGCATGGCCGCGCGCTTCTCCAGCAGTCACGCCAACCAGCGCACCCGCGACGAACTGCGTGCCGCCATCGACAACGCGCACCGCGCCGGCCTGCAGATCATCGGTCAACAGATCGAAGATCCACAGGCCGCTGCTGCGATGTGGATGGGTGGGGTCGACTTCATCCAGGGCAACATGGTGCAGTCGGCGGGCAGTGAACTGAACTTCGACTTCCACAACGCGGTGTTGTGATGACGACCACCCAAGGACGGGTACCCCGCGCACTCTGGCTGACCGCCATGGCCGCCGCGGTTGCAGGCACCGCCGCAGTGATGGCCGCCATCGGCAGCCGTGGGCCGTGGCCACTGATTGCCGCCGCTGCGGCCGTGGTGACGGTGATGGCCAGCCTGAGCTGCGTGCAGCACTGGCGCGACACCCAGCAGCGGTTGCAGCAACTGCAACGCCGCGGCGACGCGCTCGCTGCCGAGCGCGATCAGCTGCACCACGCGGTGCAGCAGCAGGATGTGCTGGAGCAGGAACTGCTGCAGGCCAAACAGGCCGCCGAAGCCGCCGCGCTGGCCAAGGGCGAGTTCCTGGCCACCATGAGCCACGAAATCCGCACGCCGCTCAATGGCATCCTGCCGATGCTGGACCTGATCGCAGGCGGCCAGCTGGGCGCCGACCAGCGGCAGATGCTGCAGACCGCCACCGTCAGCTCCCAGCAGCTGCTGCGCATCGTCGATGACATCCTCGATTACTCCCGTCTGGAGGCCAAGGGCCTGGACCTGGAGATCACCACCTTCAACCTGCGCGAGCTGCTCGAAGGGCAGGTCCAGCTGATGCAGCGCAGCGCCGATCCCAAGGCGTTGAAGCTGTCGCTGGAACTGGATCCGGCCGTGCGCCTGTCGGTACGCGGCGACCCGGTACGCCTGCGCCAGGTACTGGGCAACCTGCTGGTCAATGCCATCAAGTTCACCGAACGCGGCCAGGTCCGCGTGCGCGTGCAGCGCCTGGGCGAAACCAGCGCCCAGCACCAGCTGCGCTTCGAAGTGATCGACACCGGTATCGGTATCGACACGGCCCTGCAGTCGCGGCTGTTCCAGTCCTTCAGCCAGGCCGATGCCTCCACCACCCGCATTTACGGCGGCACCGGACTGGGGCTGGCCATCTGCAAGCGCATCATCGACCTGATGCATGGCCGCATCGGGGTCAGCTCCACGCCGGGGCATGGCGCCACGTTCTGGTTCGAGATTCCGCTGCTGAAGGTCATCGGCGACCTGCCCGCCCTGGGCACCGCCACCACCCGCGCACTGCTGGTCAGTACCGACGCGCTGCTGGCCCAGCGCCTGGACCGGGTGCTGCAGCACTACGACACGCGCCTGCACGTGGTGGAGAGCGCCTCGGCCGCGCTGGACATCCTGCGTGCCCCGCAGCGCCCCGGCATCGAACCGGTGCTGAGCTGGGTCCTGGCCGATACCGAGGCCCTGCGCCACGGCGCCACCGCCCTGCACCGTGCCGTGCTGCGCGACGGTCGCGATCCCGTGCCCCGGCTGGTGTGGCTGCAGGGCGCCGAGCCCCTCGCGTCGGTGCTGCTGGAGGACGCGGTGCAGGTGCCGCGCGATGCTGCCGACAGTGACCTGCACGCCCTGCTGCGCCCGGCCACGGCCCCCGCACGCCCGGCACCGCTATTGGCCGAGGTGGTGACCGATACCGCCAGCGCACCCGTCCCCCAGCTGGGGCTGCGCGTGCTGTTGGTGGAAGACAACAGCGTGAACCTGGCCGTTGCCCAGCGCCTGCTGCAGGTACTGGGCTGCAGCGTGGTCACCGCCACCGACGGGCAACAGGCCCTGGAGCACCTGCACACCCAGCGCGTGGACCTGGTGCTGATGGATTGCCAGATGCCGGTGCTGGATGGCTACCAGGCCACCCGTCGCTGGCGCGCGCACGAAGCCGACACCGGCGCGGCGCGGCAGCCGATCGTGGCGATGACCGCCAATGCCATGGCCGGTGACCGCGAACGCTGCCTGCAGGCGGGCATGGACGACTACCTGTCCAAGCCGGTCAACCGTGCCTCGCTGCAGGCGTGCCTGCAACGCTGGCAAGGCGACGCGGCCACGCCGCAGTGGCACGCGCCGCCTGCCGACGTGCGCGCTCCGGACATGCCGATGGCCGCACTGCCAGCATCGGTGATGCCCGACAGCGACGACAGCCCGCTGCCCGTGCTGGACAGCAGCGTGCTGGATGAACTGGTGGAGGTGATCGGCGCGCAGACCGCGCACATCATCGGCGTGTTCCTGGACGACACCCCGGCGCTGATCAGCCAGTTGCAGGATGCCTCGGTGGCCGCCGACCTGGACCAGCTGCGCGCGCTGGCGCACAGCCTCAAATCCGCCAGTGCCAATGTGGGCGCGCTGGCCCTGTCGGCCGCCTCGCGCCGGATTGAACACGACGCGCGCGCCGGCACCCTGGAACGCCCCGCCGTGGCGGTGGCGTTGCTCATCGCCGAGTTCGCGCGCGCGCGGATCGCGCTGGCCGGGTATCAGAACGGCCTGCGCGTCCCGCTGCAGGGCTGACTCAGTCGTCCAGCTTGGTCAGCAGGTAGTTCGGCTCGCTGATGCGTTCGATCAGGTCGAGCTGGGTTTCCAGCCAATCAATGTGTTCTTCCTCGGAATCGAGGATCTTCACGAACAGCTGGCGGCTCACGTAGTCGCCCACCGAATCGGCGTAGGCCACTGCATCGCGCAGCGTGACCACGCCATCGCGCTCCAGCGCCAGATCGCACTGCAGGATCTCGGTGGGGTTCTCGCCGATGCGCAGCTTGCCCAGCGCCTGGAAGTTGGGCAGCCCTTCGAGGAACAGGATGCGATCGGACAGCATGTCGGCATGCTTCATTTCTTCGATCGATTCCTTGTACTCATGATCGGCCAGTTCCTTCAGGCCCCAGTTCTTCAGCATCTTGGCGTGCAGGAAATACTGGTTGATCGCGGTCAGCTCGTTGTAGAGGACCTTGTTGAGGAATTCGATGACTTTTGCGTCGCCCTTCATGAGCCTGCTCCTGCTGCGTGTGAACGCGCGCACTGTAGCGCTTCGCGCCGGAGCATGATGAAACGCGAATCGTGCTCAGTTGCGCCCGGCGTCCGCGTGCTCAGAATGCGAACACGCAACGTAGTGTCGGCCGCTGGACGGCACCTCGAACATCTGCGTTGGATAGCGCCAGCCGCGGGCCGGCACTGACGCCGGTCAGGCGACCTGGGCCAGGCCCAGCACGGGCAGCGGCAGGTCGTGGGTGGCGCTGAACTTGGCCAGCAGGTCCGCCGCCATGTCCAGGCAGGACCCGCAGGTGGCACCGCAGCCGGTGCGCATGGTCAGTTCGGACACGCTCGCGACACCGCTCTGGGCGGCTTCACGGATCTGGTGGTCGGTAACCCCGTTGCAGATACAAACGTACACGTGCGGACTCGGCAGGCAGGCCAGGAAGGGCCTGCCGCTATTCCAATAGAAATGCGAATGGTTGTCAATTTCGTATCTGAATCATTCTCGATACGGTTCAGACAGACCACCGCCGACCACCGTGGCGGGCGCCCCTTACGGCGCGCCCGGGTCGCCCTTGGCCTTCCGCGGCCAGTAGCCGCGCTTGGGCGGCGTGCGCTTGCGCGGCCGGTCGTGCCCGGCGGTGTTGCCCGGCATCCAGGCTTCCTGGGCCGACTTGGGCATCGACTCCACCCCGGTGCCGGCCACGCCACGCGCCAGGGGCGCCAGGTGGCGCAGCGCGCGGGCATAGACCCCGCGCTTGAACATCACCACATGCTCGACCGGGTACCAGAAATCCACCCACCGCCACTGGTCGAACTCGGGGCTGTCGGTATGGTCCAGCGTCACATGGGATTCGTCGCCGGACAGGCGCAGCAGGAACCACACCTGCTTCTGGCCGATGCACACCTGCTTCTCATTGCGCCGGATGGCGCGCGCGGGCAGCCGATAGCGCAGCCAGCCCGGTGTCGCTCCGAGGACTTCGACGTGCTCGGGCAACAGCCCCGTTTCTTCGTGCAACTCGCGATACATGGCTTCGACGGGCGTCTCGTCGGTATTCATGCCGCCCTGCGGAAACTGCCAGCCATCCCGGCGCACACGTCGTGCCCAGAACACCTGCCCGTCTTCCCGCATCAGCACAATACCGACGTTCGGTCGATAGCCGTCCGGATCGATCACGATGCGGACTCCTAGAAAAATCTACTGATCCGACTTTGACACGCCCGCTGCCCACTCACAAGCGTGATGAAAAAGTGTTGACAGATCCCGGATACATCTCCAGAATTACCGGCTCCCTAGGCTATGTAGCTCAGCCGGTTAGAGCACAGCACTCATAATGCTGGGGTCGGTGGTTCGAGTCCACCCATAGCCACCAAGTTAACCCTTGGTTTTGTAGGGAAAAAGTGCAATACTTGCACGCACATATTGCCCCGTCGCCAAGCGGTAAGGCACCTGACTCTGACTCAGGCATTCGGTGGTTCGAATCCATCCGGGGCAGCCAAATAAAACAAAAGGCCTGATCGAAAGATCAGGCCTTTTGTTCTATTTGGTGCGGTTAGCTGGGCGCATGGCGCCCAGCACCCCAACCTTGCGAAGCAAGGTTGGGGTCCGCCTCATCCACCTCCACATCCCCGCGCCTGTCGGCGCGCGCCCTTGGACTCCAAGGGGGCTCCTCAGCTGATGGGGCGCGAGTGCCGTCGGGTGCCCGTGGGGCTGGCGGGCAGCGCGGCGCTCCCCATTGCCGACGGGGATGCGTTGCGACCGGCAGCGATTACGCCCACGCGGCCGGCAGCGGGCGACGGCGCAATGGAAGAGTGGAATCGCAGCCATCGCTAGCGAAACCATCGGCTTGCGGATGGGGGGCGTGGTTGCCGGCCAGCGGCCGGCACTACCGATTCAGGCCCCTTCCCCGCTTTTGCCTCGCCCTTCCCCTGCGCACCAGCCAACTGTCGAGGGGCGGCGCGGGTGGGTTGGCGGGACCCTGAGCCGCATGGATGCGGCGACGGAGCTTACAAGGACGTACTTGCAGCGTGTCCCGACAATCCATCCGCGCCGACCCAACCCAGCCAATGCGCAGACCAAGCGCTCTGGCTCTGGCTCTGGCTCTAGCCCTGGCCCTGAGCAACACCGGACCCACAAACGACAAAAGCCCGGCCGAGGCCGGGCTTTTGCTGTCCTCCCAGCGGGACCCCGAAGGGTCCCACGCCAGGCGCGATGGATCAGCGCTTGGAGAACTGGGTGGCGCGACGTGCCTTGTGCAGACCGACCTTCTTACGCTCGACTTCACGGGCGTCACGGGTCATGAAGCCAGCCTTGCGCAGCTCGGACTTCAGGGTTTCGTCGTACTCGACCAGCGCGCGGGCGATGCCCAGGCGGATCGCACCGGCCTGACCGGTGGTACCACCGCCAGCGGCGGTCACCATGATGTCGAAGCTTTCGGTGTTCTTGGTCAGTTCCAGCGGCTGACGCACGATCATGCGTGCAGTCTCACGGCCAAAGAACTCGTCCAGCGGACGGCCATTGACGGTGATGTTGCCGGCGCCCTTGCGCAGGAACACGCGGGCGGTGGAGGACTTGCGGCGGCCGGTGCCGTAGTTTTGAGTGATAGCCATGATTAGATATCCAGAACCTGAGGCTGCTGAGCGGCGTGCGGGTGCTCGGAACCCGAGTACACCTTGAGCTTGCGGTACATGGCGCGGCCCAGCGGGCCCTTCGGCAGCATGCCCTTGACGGCGGTCTCGATGACACGCTCCGGGTGGCGCTCAAGCGCCTGGGCCAGAGTTTCGGTCTTCAGGTTGCCGATGTAGCCAGTGAAACGGTGATACAGCTTGTCCTGCAGCTTGTTGCCGGTGACGACAATCTTTTCTGCATTGATGACAACCAGGTAATCACCGGTATCAACGTGAGGGGTGTAGACCGGCTTGTGCTTGCCGCGCAGACGGCGGGCCAGCTCGGTGGACAGACGGCCCAGCGTCTTGCCGGAAGCGTCGACGAGATACCAGTCGCGCTGGACGGTCTCGGACTTTGCAGTGAAAGTGCTCATGAAAGAACTCAAGTAGGTCGGGCTCATTACGGCGCTGAACGGCCGGAACTCTGCCACGCGTTGTGAAGAGGCGGGATTGTACTGGCCAACCCCGCCACTTGCAAGTTACCCCCTGCCCCGGCTTGGCACGCCGCGCCCACGGGGCGAGAATCGACGATCCCCCGCTGCACGCTGCCACCCCGCCATGACCGCCACCCGCCAGATCACCCCGCTCGATCACCTGCTGACCGAAGCCCAGCGCGCCCTGGACACGGTGTTTGGCAACCCGCCGGCCAGCCGCCCCTACCCGGCCGACACCACCCCCGACGTCCAGATGAACACCCCCGAACGCCGCCACGCGGCCGGCCTGATGCGCATCAACCACGTCGGCGAGGTCTGCGCCCAGGGCCTGTACTTCGGCCAGGCCGCCGTCGCCCAGGAGGCGCAGACCCGCGCCCACCTGCTCGAAGCGGCCCAGGAAGAAACCGACCACCTGGCCTGGTGCGCCCAGCGCCTGCGCGAACTGGACAGCCGCCCCAGCCTGTTCAACCCCATCTGGTATGCCGGCAGCTACACCATCGGCACCCTGGCCGGCCTGCGCGGGGACGGCTGGAACCTCGGCTTCGTGGTCGAAACCGAGCGCCAGGTCGAAGCCCACCTGGACGAACACCTGGACACCCTGCCCCCGGCCGACCTGCGCAGCCGCGAGATCCTCAAGGTGATGAAGATCGACGAAGCCCGGCACGCCGACCACGCCGAACATGCCGGCGCCCGCAAGCTGCCCTTCCCGATCCCCTCGGTGATGGCCCTGGCCTCCAAGGTCATGAAGACCATCGCCTACCGCGTGTGACCTCCCGTACCGGCTGAGGGCCCTCCCGGCGGCCAGACACAAAAACGGCCCGGTGTCTTCACACCGGACCGTCTTCGATTGGCTTCCGTGGTGCCCGGTTCTACGCGACCCTGGCACCCCGGCGCGGGGCCACCCCGCCTGTACAGCACCGCCACGGGTTGCCCCGGGCGGCTGACACGTGTCGCGTTACTCGGCCAGGTTGCGCCCGTGGAACAGCTCTTCGATCTCACGACGCAGCAGCGCTTCGATCTTCATGCGTTCCTTGAACGAGATGTTCTTGGCCTTCTCTTCGAACAGGTACTGGTCCAGGTCGAAGTCCTTCAGGTGCATCTTCGTGTGGAAGATGTTTTCCTGATAGACGTTGACGTCGAACATCTCGTAACGCGACTTGATGTTCTTGGCCAGGAAGTTCTGGATCGAGTTGATCTTGTGATCGATGTAGTGCTTCTTGCCCTTCACATCACGGGTGAAGCCACGCACGCGGTAGTCCATGATCACGATGTCCGATTCCAGACTCTCGATCAGGTAGTTCAGCGCCTTCAACGGCGAAATCACGCCGCAGGTGGCCACGTCGATGTCGGCGCGGAAGGTTGCGATGCCTTCCTGCGGGTGCGTTTCCGGATAGGTGTGCACAGTGATGTGCGACTTGTCCATGTGCGCGACCACGGCGTCGGAGATCAACTCCTTGCCGGCCTGCTTCTTGTCGATCACCGGCTCTTCCGAGATCAGGATCGTCACCGAGGCACCCTGCGGATCGTAATCCTGGCGCGCCACGTTGAGGATGTTGGCGCCGATGATCTCGGCGACATCGGTCAAGATTTGAGTAAGCCTGTCGGCGTTGTACTCTTCATCGATGTATTCAATGTAACGCTGACGCTCCTCTTCGGTGCGCGCGTAACACACGTCATAGATGTTGAAGCTCAGCGCCTTGGTGAGGTTGTTGAAACCCTGCAACCTGAGGCGAGGCAACGGCTTGACCACGGCGGTCGATCCTGTGAGTGGTGGGAAAGGGGGAATTATGGGGCAAAGTGATCGGGGGCGAAACTTGCATTGACACGAGTAGCTGTGCTTTGTTTGCCCTTAACAAATCGGATCGTTAAGCTCGCGGCACATAGCCGTGAATTGTTCATGAGCAAAGGGAGCGCCTCAACCGTGTCAACAGTGCGCCTTGCCGCAAGTCCACTGGCCCTGGATATCGCCACCATCGACCGGTTTCTGGCCCACAGCCATCGTCGCCGCTATCCCGCCCGTACCGACGTGTTCCGCCCTGGAGACCCGGCCGGCACGCTTTATTACGTGATCAGTGGCTCGGTCTCTATAATTGCTGAGGAAGAGGACGATCGTGAGCTGGTCCTCGGCTACTTCGGTTCAGGTGAGTTCGTCGGCGAAATGGGCCTGTTCGTCGAATCGGACCGCCGCGAGGTGATCCTGCGCACCCGCACCCCCTGCGAACTGGCTGAAATCAGCTACGAACGCCTGCACCAGCTGTTCCTGGGCCCGCTCTCGGCCGATGCCCCGCGGCTGCTGTATGCGCTGGGCCAGCAGATCTCCAAGCGCCTGCTCGACACCAGCCGCAAGGCCAGCCGCCTGGCGTTCCTGGACGTCACCGACCGGATCGTGCGCACCCTTCACGACCTGTCCCGCGAACCGGAGGCCATGAGCCACCCGCAGGGCACCCAGCTGCGCGTGTCGCGCCAGGAACTGGCCCGGCTGGTCGGCTGCTCGCGTGAAATGGCCGGCCGCGTGCTCAAGAAGCTGCAGACCGACGGCCTGCTGCACGCCCGCGGCAAGACCGTGGTCCTGTACGGCACCCGCTGACCGCACCCGCCAGGCAGAGCCGACCGTTGGTCGGCTACCCCGCACGCCGCGCCGCATGCCGCCCCACACGCTTTCCGACATGCCCCCCGGCCTTTTGCCGGGCCCGGGCTGCCAGAGGTTGCCGGCCAGCGGCGGGCACTACGTTGCTGTTTCCCGGTAGGCTGGGGCCATGGAGCTTGGCAGCGAATTCTATTGGTTCATCCTGGTCGGCCTGGGCGCGCAGCTGGTCGACGGCGCCCTGGGGATGGCCTTCGGGCTGATTTCGTCCTCGATCCTGCTCAGCATGGGCCTGCCGCCGGCGGCGGTGAGCGCCAGCATCCATACCGCTGAAGTGTTCACCACCGGCGCGTCGGGGGTCTCCCACCTGGTGGCCGGCAATGTCGACCGTCGCCTGTTCCTGCGCCTGGCCCTGCCGGGCGCGGTGGGCGGGGTGGTGGGTGCCTACGTGCTGACCCAGCTGCCCGGGGAGTTCATCCGCCCGTTCATCTACTGCTACCTGCTGGTGCTGGCGATCTTCATCCTGCTGCGCGCCGCCGGGCGGCTGATGCCCGCCCAGGAAGTGAAGCGGGTGCCGGTGCTGGGCTTCTTCGCCGGCCTGCTGGATGCCAGCGGCGGCGGCGGCTGGGGCCCGGTGGCCACCTCCACCCTGCTGGCCCGGGGCGGCCAGGCGCGTACCACCATCGGCACGGTCAACGCGGCCGAATTCGTGGTCACCCTGGCGGTATCGATCACCTTCCTGCTGACCATGGGCCTGCAGTATCTGAACATCGTCGCCGGTCTGCTGATCGGCGGGATGATGGCCGCGCCGGTTGCCGCGCTGCTGGTGAAGCGGGTCAAGGAGCGCTGGGTGCTGGTGGCCGTGGGCGTGCTGGTCCTGGCCATCAGCCTGTTCCAGATCGGCCAGGCGCTGCTGCAGTGGCGCGCGGCCTGAGCCGGTTGCGTCATCCCACGGGGATGACGCCAGAGGCATCTTCAATCGCGTCGGTCAGACCGGATCGCCCGCTCGATCGACGCAGCCCCAATTGAGGATCGGCGTGCCCGGCGGCAGCACCTGCCGGAAGTGCGCCACCCGCGAGGCCTTCGGGTTCACCACCACCGGCGCCTTGGCGGCCAGCAGCAGCGGCAGGTCGGCACTGCTGTCGGAGTAGGCAATGGCGATCTCGCCGTAGCCGCGCTCGCGCAGCATGCGCATCTTCTCTTCGTTGTGGCAGTGGCGGGTGGCGACCACCGCGCCCAGGCACGGGCCCACCTCGGTGCCGATCACCGGCACGCCCTGGTGGGCCACAAAGGTGAGGATGGCGCGGGCCAGCTCCGGCGGTGCGCCGGTGGCCACCACGACCCGGTCGCCCTGGTCACGGTGCTGGGCGAACACATCCAGCGCCACCGGCAGCAACCGGCGGCGGATGTCGGCCTCATGGGTGAGCACGTAGCGGTCGATGGCCTTGTTGAGGTCACGGGCGCGGTGCAGGCCGAAGGTCGCGATCCACACATAACCGGAAATCCCGCGGCGGCGGGTGGGCAACAGCGCCACCAGCGGGCCCAGGATCGGGGTGGCCAGCAGCGCGACCAGCAGCCGCAGGGGGTTGCGCTTGATCAGCCAGGCGAACAGGTGGCTGCCCGAATCACCGTCGTAGAGGGTGTGATCGAAATCGAAGACCACCAGCGGGGCGTCGTCGCGCGGCGTTGGGTAGATCGCAGTCATGCGCTGAAGAATAGCTGACGCAGGCCCTCGCCGGGCTCTTCCACCCGCATGAACGCCTCACCGACCAGGAAGGCATGCACGCCGGCGTTGCGCATCAGGCTGACGTCGTCGGCGCCCAGGATGCCGCTTTCGGTCACCAGCAGCCGATCGCGCGGCACCGCCTGGCGCATGTCCAGGGTGGTCTGCAGCGAGACCTCGAAGGTGCGCAGGTTGCGGTTGTTGATGCCGATCAGCGGCACCGGCACCTGGATGGCGCGCTCGAGCTCGTCGATGTCGTGCACTTCCACCAGCACGTCCATGCCCAGCTGCATGGCCAGGTCGGACAGCGCGGCCAGCTGGCGGTCGTCCAGCGCCGCCACGATCAGCAGGATGCAGTCGGCACCGAGCACGCGCGCTTCGTACACCTGGTAGGCGTCGATCACGAAGTCCTTGCGCAGCACCGGCAGCGTGCACGCGTCGCGGGCCTGCTGCAGGTAGGCATCGCTGCCCTGGAAGAAGTCCACGTCGGTCAGCACCGACAGGCAGCTGGCGCCGCCGAACTCGTAGCTGACCGCGATGTCGGCCGGGTGGAAGTCGGCGCGGATCACGCCCTTGGACGGGCTGGCCTTCTTCACCTCGGCGATCACCGCCGGGTTGCCGGCGGCGATCGAGGCCCGCAGCGCGTCGGCGAAGCCCCGCACCGGCGGTGCCTGCTCGACCCGGGCGATCAGCGCCTCCAACGGCACCTGCGCGCGGCGCGCGGCCACTTCTTCGGCCTTGCGGGCCAGGATGGTGTCGAGGATGTCGCTCTTGTCGCTCATGTCAGTCAGGGTCCTTCAGGCCGGCCATTATCGGCCAGCCATGGGCAAAGCGTGAAACGGACGGCTCAGCCGTCCGCGCGGATGCGCTGGGTGGCCGCCACGTACTGCGCCATGCGCGAACGGGCACCGCCGTCGGCAATGGCCGCCCGGGCGCGGGCCAGGCCGTCGGCGATGCTGTCGGCCACGCCGGCCACGTACAGGGCCGCACCGGCGTTGAGCGCCACGATATCCAGCGCCGGGCCGGGCTGGTTGTCGAGCACCGCGCGCAGCATCGCAATCGACTCGTCGGGGTTGGCCACCTTCAGGTTGCGACTGGCCGACATCGCAATGCCGAAGTCTTCCGGGTGGATCTCGTACTCGCGCACCTTGCCGTCGCGCAGCTCGCCCACCAGCGTGCCGGCGCCCAGCGAGATCTCGTCCATGTTGTCGCGGCCCCACACCACCAGTGCACGTTCGGCGCCCAGCTCGCGCAGCACGCGCGCCTGGATGCCGACCAGATCGGGGTGGAACACACCCATCAGCACGTTGGTGGCGCCCACCGGGTTGGTCAGCGGGCCCAGGATGTTGAAGATGGTGCGCACGCCCATCTCGCGGCGGACCGGTGCCACCACCTTCATCGCCGGGTGGTGCATCGGCGCGAACATGAAGCCGATACCGGTCTCGGTGATGGCACGGGCCACCTCGTCCGGGCGCAGGTCGATGACCGCGCCCAGCGCTTCCACCGCATCGGCGCTGCCGGACTTGGACGACACGCTGCGGTTGCCGTGCTTGGCCACCTTGGCGCCCGCCGCCGCCACCACGAACATCGCGCAGGTGGAGATGTTGAAGGTGTGTGAGCCGTCGCCGCCGGTCCCCACGATGTCCACCAGGTGGGTCTTGTCCTCCACCGGCACGGCCAACGCCAGCTCACGCATCACCGTGGCCGCGCCGGCAATCTCGCCCACCGTTTCCTTCTTGACCCGCAGGCCGGTGAGGATCGCGGCGGTCATCACCGGCGAGACGTCACCGCGCATCACCTGGCGCATCAGGTCGACCATTTCGTCGAAGAAGATTTCGCGGTGCTCGATGGTGCGCTGCAGGGCTTCCTGGGGGGAGAAGGTCATGCGGGGGTCCTTTGTGGTGCAGGTGCGGCGCGCTCAGCGCTGCAGGAAATTCTTCAGCAGGGCGTGGCCATGCTCGGTGAGGATCGACTCGGGGTGGAACTGCACGCCTTCGACCGGGTGCTCGCGGTGGCGCAGGCCCATGATCTCTTCGACGCTGCCGTCCTCGTTCTCGGTCCAGGCGGTCACTTCCAGGCTGTCCGGCAGCGTGGTCTTGTCCACCACCAGCGAGTGGTAGCGCGTGGCCTGGTAGCGGTCCGGCAGGCCGGCGAACACGCCGCGGCCTTGATGCCGGATCGGCGAAGTCTTGCCGTGCATGATGGTGGTGGCGCGGATGACATCGCCGCCGTAGACCTGGCCGATGCTCTGGTGGCCCAGGCACACGCCGAGGATCGGCGTGGTCGGGCCGAGCCGGCGGATCAGCTCCAGCGACACGCCCGCTTCGTTGGGCGTGCACGGGCCGGGCGAAATCACGATGCGCTCGGGGGCGAGCGCGGCGATCTCATCGACGCTCAAGGCGTCGTTGCGCACCACCTTGACCTCGGCGCCCAGCGTCTGCAGGTACTGCACGAGGTTGTAGGTGAAGCTGTCGTAGTTGTCGAGCATCAACAACATGGTCAGGGTCCGTCTTGGATGAGGAAAATGGCGTACACGTTTTCGGTGTACGTGATGGGCGCGGCGGTGAGCAGTTCGCCGCCCGACGACGCGCGATAGCGCGATCCGGTCACGGCCACCTTGTCCAGCGTCGCGCTTTCTCCGCCGTCGCCGAAGCCATCCCGACCGGGCGTGCCCCAGGTGCCGGCCTGCACGCCATAAGCGAAGTTCGGTGCGACGTCGGAAATGCTGTACAGGCCGGTGATCTTCGTGCCGTATGCGCCGGCCAGGCCCTTGGCCGATTCGCGCGTCTGCGCGGCGGCCTCGGCCTTCAGTTCGCCACGCAGGCGGCTTTCACCCGAGTACGTGGGTTCAGCGGTACTGACCTGAACCTCGCGGCTGGCCTTCAGCTCGCCCAGGAAGGCTTTCAGGGCCTGCGCATCCGGGAATTCGGCCTTCAGGTCGCGCTGGGCGGCGGTGCCGTTGAACACCTCCTCATCGTTGCGATAACGCGTAGAGGGCGAGATGCTCAGATTGGCGGCGCGCACGGTGCCCTCGATGGCACCGTGCCGTGCAAACAGCTGCAGCACCCGCTCGGCGTTGGCCTGTGCGCGGGCGCGGGCGGCGTCGGTCTGCATGTCGATCGATTCCAGCGCCACCTTCACCGTGAAGCGGTCCGGCATCACCGTCCGCGTGGCGCTGCCCTTGACCAGCAGATGGGGCTGCGAGGGAATGGTGTTGGCCTGTGCCCATGCGGGCCCGGCCACCACGGCCAGCGTCGATGACAACAGCAATGCGCTCAGCAGCTTCATGCGGTATTCCTTGTCATTGGTGAGGAGGGGTGGTCGTGTACGACGATCGATGAACAGACAGGCCGGATCCGCAGCGACCGCGCATGCTGTCCCCTGCCGCACGCAGCCGAAGGCCGCGTCGGGGAACAAGCACTCTGCCGGGGTACGCCATGGTGCAGCACTGCATCAGCTCCTGTTTGAGGGAGCCGCCGTGCCGGGGAGCGTTGAACTGGATCTTGCCCGCCGATACGGCGGCAAGGTGCGGTCCGGGACCGCGACGACCTGCCGCTTCCTATTGGAAGCGCCACCACTTGGCTACGTTGTTCAGCGCGGTGCAGGTCATGGGATAACTCGGGTTTCAGACTGTAGGGAAAAGCCGGGCAAGGGCTTCTACGCCTTGCCTCTCAAGGGTATCAGATCTCCGGCGCAATGGCGCGGGGGTCAGGCGACCCGCGTTGGTCGGGGGCCAGGCACTGGCATCTGGCCTCACCGCCCTGCTCCGGCTGTGATACGGCCTGCAGACCCCGCCCCCGCGGCTTGCGGACACGATGCCGCGCCCTTACCGTGGCCGCACGTCAAGGTATGTGGGAGACGCTAGGTGCACCGTCGTCTGGTTCTTTGCCTGAGCCTGCTTTTCTGTAGCGGAGCCAACGCTGGAAACTCATCCATCGAAATCGATGGGACCGTCGCAGTAGGCGCCCACTGCGACGGCAGATCAGTGTGCATATTCAACAACAAAGACAACGTTCGCTTCGAGGTCACGATCAGGAATACCCAGAAGGAACCCGTCCAGCTTCCTCTTGCGTTCATGCGCAGCGTGGGACCCCGCATCGTCCTGCACGACAACCGTGCCCAGCACAGCAGGAAGCTGTCGCGAACCATGCCGAACGCCGCGTTGCTGTCGAATGTCACGGTAGTGGCGCCCGACCAGTCTGTTTCGATCTCCGGCCTCATCACCCGGCACGAACTTGACGCGTTTGGCGGGCGGCACCTGGATGTGACCGCGGAGGTGTCAATCAACGCGCCAACGGACGGCACCCGTAATTTCCGGCCCTTGGGCACTGCGACCCTCCGGATCGTCAGTGCCGAGGTGGCGCAGAGTCTGGATGCTGCGCGCCGCTGACATCATCCGCCGTCGTGAGCAGCTGGCGACGCAGGAACCGTCGCTGTGCGCGCGGCCCCACCTTGCGTCGCGGGCACAGGAAGGCCCACCGCCGCCAGCTCCGTGGCATGGGACGCGGCCAACCGTCGTCCCATGTAGCGCGCAAACCCCTGGGACAGATGGTGCTGGTCATAGAAGGCAGGCTCTCCATCCGCTTCCACCGCGCACCCTGCCGGAGCGCTGCCCTCGCACAGCAGCGCGTACTTGCTGATGTAGAGATAGTCCAGCGAATGCACCTGGGGAATGGGCGATGTTGCCCGCTCATCCACGTTGAGGTAGTTCACGAACTCGGGCCGACGACACGCATCGAACGAACGGTACTGGTTGTACAACGTTGCGCAGTCGGTACTGGTCTGCAGGTAGGAACCCAGCGCCACGATGCGGATCGAAGGATTCTTCCGCTTCAGGATTTCCAGAATCTTCCAGAGATCGGCAGCGATGGCATCGAAGCCCATGTGGGTATTGAATACCACCACATCCACCGACTGCACGAACGGTTCGTTGTTGAGCACCGAAAACCGTTTGTCGCACGCCAACGCGGTGGTGGTGGAAACAATAGACCGCTTGCCCAGCACCAATGCACAGTCGTTGACCGTGCCGAAGCTGATCAGGTTGACGCGCCGATCCCCGCCATAGATCTCATCGAAGGCATTGAAGGCATCCGGCTCGTGCGAGTTGCCAAAGACCAGCACCTGCATCGGTCGCTGCCGGGCGCAGCGCGAGGGATCGTCCAGGGTTTCCACGGTGCAGGCATTGCCCAGGCGCTCAAAGCGCCGTGCCTTGCCGGCCTCGATCTGCGATGCAGCAAGGGGCTGGAACGAAACCGCCCCCTGCTCTGCCGCCGGCAGAGGTGACGACGCCCCGTTGTGCGCCACCGCGCCGGGGGTGAAGTAGGCGTACCGCCAGGTCATGCCGTCGGACACCAACAGCCCCGCTCCCATCACACCGCACAGCGTGGCCGCCGCAAGCGTCCGGCTTACCGGGCCGGCGCCGACGGGCGAGCGCCCGGCGTGGCGGAAACGGCGCTCCACCAGGTAGTGCAGTGGAAGCGCAGCGGCCAATGACAGACCCGCCATGACCGCCACACGGTAGCCCCACTGGACGTCCGTCATGTAAGGCCCCGCGAAGACAACGACCGGCCAGTGGGTCAGATACAGCGAGTAACTGATCGTGCCGAGCCATGCGGCAAGCGGATTGCCGAGCAGCACCGCGGCCGCTCTCGATTCGCGCGCGGAGATCACCAGCAGGGTGCCCACGCAGGGAGCAAGCGCGTTGACGTACGGGAAGATGTCGCCCTCTTTCAGCGTCACGATCGCGTACACGATCAGACCCACGCCCAGTGCCAGCGCTCCCTCCTGCACCCCGCGCGACGACGGCAGGCGGCGGATGACGTGGAAGCCCAGCGCGCCGATCGCAAACTCGAATACCCGGTACTGCGGCAGGAAGAACAGGTCGGATCGGACGCCGACGCCCTGGGATGCCACGGCAACATGGTTGGCGGCGAAACTCGCCACGCCTGCCACAACGATGCCCCAGAAAACGCCGCGGCGACCGAACAACCGGTAGCTGAAATAGAGTAGTGCAGGCCAGACCAGATAGAACTGCTCCTCCACGCTGAGCGACCAGATGTGCAGCAGGGGCTTGGTCTGCGAGGCGGTGTCAAAGTAGCCGCTTTCCATCCAGAACTGCAGGTTGGACAGCGACAACGACGCGGCGATCAACGACTTTCCATAGGCGACCAGTTCGCCCGGCGCAAGCAGGACGCACGCCAGGATCGAGGTCGCCAGCAACGTCGCAATCAACGCAGGCAGGATCCGGCGCACCCGGCGTGCGTAGAACTGCCTGAAACTGAAGTGGCCGGTGCGCTCGAGTTCACCAACGATGATCGAACTGATCAGGTAGCCACTGATGACGAAGAAGATGTCGACCCCGACATAGCCGCCGCCCAGTCCCGGCACTCCGAAATGGAACAGCAGCACGGCCATGACCGCGACGCAGCGGAGACCGTCAATGTGCGGCAGGTAGGCGATGTTACGTGCGCTCATCGAGATCCGGGCAATGTCCATTTGGCCCGGCATCTCATCACACGATGAACGATGGCACAACAACGCGGGGCGCAAGACGTGCGCCGGCGCTATTTACAGACCCTTCGCCGCCTGCGCAACGGCACGGAACAGCGCGCGGCCCTTGTTCATCGTCTCGTCCCATTCCTTGCCGGGATCGGAGTCGTACACGATGCCCGCACCGGCCTGCACGTGCAGGCGGCCGTCCTTGATGACGGCGGTGCGGATCGCGATGGCGGTGTCGGCGTCGCCATGCCAGCCGATGTAGCCGATGCTGCCGGCGTAGACGTTGCGCTTGATCGGCTCCAGCTCGCGGATCACTTCCAGCGCGCGGATCTTCGGTGCGCCGCTGACCGTGCCGGCCGGGAAGGTCGCACGCAGCACGTCGGCGTAGCTCAGGCCCGGCTGCAGCTTCCCGGTCACTTCGCTGACGATATGCATGACGTGGCTGTAGCGCTCGATCACGAACTGTTCGCCCACTTCCACCGTGCCCGCCTGCGAGACGCGGCCCGCATCGTTGCGGCCCAGGTCGATCAGCATCAGGTGCTCGGCGCGCTCCTTGGGATCGGCCAGCAGCTCGGCTTCCAGTGCGTTGTCTTCTTCCACCGTGGCCCCGCGCGGGCGGGTGCCGGCGATCGGGCGCACGGTGACGTTGCCATCCTGCAGGCGCACCAGGATTTCCGGCGAGGAGCCCACCACCTGCACATCCCCGGTATCCAGGAAGTACATGTACGGCGACGGATTCAACGCGCGCAGCGCGCGGTACACATCCACCGGGCGCGCCTTGAACGGCACGCTCAGGCGCTGGCTGAGCACCACCTGGAAGATGTCGCCGGCGCGGATGTATTCCTTGGATTTGTCGACCGCGGCAATGAAGCCTTCGCGTGTGAAGCCGGAGACGAAGTCGTTTTCGTCGAGCACGTCGCGGGTGATCGGCGCCGGGTAGCCCGCGCCCGGTGCACGCAGCTTGGCCACCAGCGCATCGAGCTTGGCCTGCGCCAGGTCCCACGCCCCGGGATGGCCCGGGTCGGCGTGCACGATCAGGTACAAGCGGCCCTTGAGGTTGTCGAACACCGCCAGCTCTTCGGAGTGCAGCAGCAGGATGTCCGGCGTGCCCAGTTCGTCGCGGCCCCGCGGCGGCGCCAGGCGCGGTTCGATGTAACCGATGCACTCGAACCCGAACCAGCCGACCAGGCCACCGGTGAAGCCCGGCAGGCCGGCGAGTTTGGGCACCGAATGGGCGCTGCGCAGCGCCTCGACCTCGGCGAACGGGTCGGCCACCTCACGGGTGTCGACCACCTGGCCCGATTCGCTGACGGTCAGGGTGTGGCCGTGGAAGGCATACACCCGGCGCGCCGGCAGGCCGATGATGGAATAGCGCCCGAAGCGTTCGCCGCCCTCGACCGATTCAAACAGATAGGTGTGCGGGCCGTCGGCGAGCTTCAGATAGACCGAAAGCGGCGTGTCCAGGTCTGACAGCACTTCGCGGACGACGGGGATGCGGGTGTGGCCTTCAGCGGCCTGCTGCTGGAACTGCTCGAACGTGATCAAGACGACTTTCCTTCCGGGATGCGGCGGGGGTGGGACGGACGACGGCAACAGGCCACCATCGCCACCAACGGCGAGCGGAAGAAAGGGTATGCGGGGTCGTCAGAATGGACACCCGGTGACTGTATCGCAGCTGGGGTGCGAGGGAAACCCTGGCGGGCAGGCCCGTTGGGTCAGGGCGGCGACAGCAGATGGCTGCCGGGATGCAGGTGCATGCGGACCCGCGCGGCCACGCATTCGATGCGGAACTGGCGGGCCTTCACCGGCTCGCCGTCCAGGTTCAGGGTGATCGGCTGTTCGGCCTCGATCTCCACCCACGGCGCGCGGGCGCGGTGGGCAACCTGCTCGAGCGCGCCCTGCTTGCCGCCCTTGAGCAGCGCGCCGATGGTGGAGGCGACCTCACCGGTGAGTTCGGGAATGACGGTGACATCGAGCAGGCCGTCGTCGACCACGGCGTCCGGGCACAGCACCTGCCCGCCGCCGGCCTGGCGCCCGTTGCCGATGCCGAGCGCGATGAAGCCGCCTTCCCAGTCGAACCCGGGGGCGCGCAGACGCGCACGGATCGGATCGATCCGGCCCAGCCGCGAGATGCCGGTCACCAGGTAGGCCAGGCCGCCGAGGACCTTCTTCAGGCCTTCATCGGTCTCCACGGTGACCTCGGTTCCGAAGCCGCCGCTGGCGACATTGGCACACCACCAGCGCTTGCCGTCGGCATCGATGTTCAGCAGGTCGACCGGGCGGGCGGCCTCCTGTTCGATCAACGTCAGCGCCTCCAGCGGCGCATCGGGAATGCCCGCGGCGGTGGCGAAATCATTGGCGGTGCCCAGCGGCACCAGCCCCAGCGAAGGCAGCGCATCGGCGGGCTCCGGCCGGTGCGCCAGGGTTTCGGCCACTTCGCTCAGGGTGCCGTCGCCCCCGGCGGCGATGATCGTATCCACCCCGTGCTCGATCGCCTCGGCCACGTAGCGCTCGGCGTCACCGTCCTCCCAGGTCACCCGCACCTCCAGCTGCACACCGCGCTCGCGCATGGCGTGCACGGCCTCGCGCAGATCCGTATTGCCGGTGGACTTGCCGTTGAGGATCAGACGCCAGCGGGTACGGCTCATGCAGCACTTCCACGAGAGGGGGAGGCGCAGGCTAGCAGGGCTGCCGTCGAGGCCGGTGAACGTCATCAAACGGTCACCGAAGGGCCGGAGAATGGAAGGCCATAGCAGGGACGATGGATGGAGGCAGGATCAGCCTCCGAGTATTCCCAGGGCCGCATCCGTCAGGGTGCGGCCTTTTTTTGTCCTGCGATGAGCGCAGCCGACCAACGGTCGGCTCTACGGGTGCTCAGCCTTCGGCGAAGGTCCGCAACGCCTCACCGTCCATCCGGTACACCGTCCACTCGCTCTGCGGCTTCGCCCCGGCCGCTTCATAGAACTTGATCGCCGGTTCGTTCCAGTCCAGCACCGACCATTCAAACCGCCCGCAGTTTTCAGCCACCGCGATGCGGGCGATGTGCTGCAGCAGCGCCTTGCCGGCACCGCTGCCGCGGCTGTCCGGGCTGACGTACAGGTCTTCCAGGTAGATGCCGTTGCGGCCCAGCCAGGTGGAATAGTTGTAGAAATACACGGCGTAGCCGATGGCCGCGCCGTTGGCTTCGCAGATCAGCGCGTGCGCCTTGGCCGCCGGCCCGAACAGGCTGGCACGGATGCCGTCCTCGTCGGTCTGCACCGACGACTCGGCCTTTTCATAGCGGGCCAGTTCCCGAATGAAGCGCAGGATCAGCGCTGCATCGTCGGCGGTGGCCACGCGGATGGTCACAGTGGCCACCGTCATGGCTCAGCCCCGCGCCTGGGCGACGTTGTGGCGCATCTGCGCGATCACGTCCTGGTAGCTGGTCTTGGCGTTGAAGATTGCCGAGCCGGCCACGAAGGCGTCGGCACCGGCGGCGGCGATCGCCCCGATGTTGTCGGCCTTCACCCCGCCGTCGATTTCCAGGCGGATGTCGCGCCCGCTGGCATCGATCTTCTGGCGGACCACGCGCAGCTTGTCCAGCGCCGAGGGAATGAACGCCTGGCCGCCGAAGCCCGGGTTGACCGACATCAGCAGCACCAGGTCCAGGTCGTCCAGCACCCAGTCCAGGATGTCCACCGGGGTGCCGGGGTTGAGCACCAGGCCCGGCTTGCAGCCCAGCGAACGGATCAGCTGGATGGTGCGGTGGACGTGGCGCGAGGCTTCCGGGTGGAAGCTGATGTAGGTGGCACCGGCCTCGGCGAAGTCCGGAATGATGCGGTCCACCGGCTCCACCATCAGGTGCACGTCGATCGGCGCGGTGACGCCGTGCTTGCGCAGGGCCTGGCAGACCATCGGGCCGATGGTCAGGTTGGGCACGTAGTGGTTGTCCATCACATCGAAGTGCACCCAGTCCGCACCGGCGGCGAGCACGTTGTCCACTTCCTCCCCCAGGCGGGCGAAATTGGCGGACAGGATGGAGGGGGCGATGATGCAGTTGGACATGGCCGGGGCCTTCAGTACTTGGAAAGGGGGCGCCCTGCGCGCGCTCAGCGCTTGCGCAGGGTCTTGATGCGGTCGTAGGCGGCGTTGAGCTGGCGCGACTTGCGCTCGGCCTGCTGGCGCAGCTCCGGGGCGGCGCCGACCACCTTGTCGGGGTGGTACTGGGACATCAGGCGGCGGTAGGCCAGGTCGATCTCGGCGTCGGTGGCCTCGGAGGTCAGCCCCAGCTCGCGGTAGGGGTTCTCCTTGTTCAGGCGGAACCAGTCGGCGTCGAAGGCATGCCCGATCAGCAGCCCGACCACGGCACCAAACAGCGGATTGGGCCTGAACAGCAGTGCCCCGGCGATGAATCCGAGCAGTTTTCCGTACCAGCGCATGGTCGTCTGGGCGGCCGTGGCAACAAAGGAGCCTCATTTTACGTCACAGCGGGCCCAACCCGCTTTACACTAGGCCGCCCGCTGTCTGTGCGGGCCCTCAGGGTCCCTTGGACGGCTGTCATGACAAGCCCCAGGAGTGCCCGTGCCGACCACGTTGTTGCAATCCGATCTCCCCGGCCTGCCCTTGCGCCATCGCGGCAAGGTGCGTGATGTTTTTGACATTCCGCGCGACCGGCTGCCCGCCGGCACGCCGCCGGGGGACTACCTGCTGATGGTCGCTACCGACCGTCTGTCGGCCTTCGACGTGGTGCTGCCCGATCCGATCCCGGGCAAGGGCGAAATGCTCTGCCAGGTGTCGAACTTCTGGTTCGCCAAGACTGCCCACCTGATGCCCAACCACCTGACCGGCATCGACGTGGCCAGCGTGCTGCCCGAGGGCGTGGACCCGGCCCTGTACGCCAAGCGCGCGGTGGTTACCCGCAAGCTCAAGCCGGTGCCGGTGGAAGCCATTGCCCGCGGCTACCTGATCGGCAGCGGCTGGAAGGATTACCAGCGCACCGGCAAGGTCAGCGGCATCGACCTGCCCGATGGCCTGCGCCAGGCCGAGCAGTTGCCCGAGCCGATCTTCACCCCCTCGACCAAGGCCGCCGTCGGCGACCATGACGAGAACATCGATTTCGATGCCATGGTGAAGGCCGTGGGCGCAGACCTCGCCGAGCGCGTGCGTGATGCCACCCTGCGCATCTACAAGTTCGCCGCCGACTACGCCCGCGAACGCGGCATCATCCTGGCCGACACCAAGTTCGAGTTCGGTACCGATGCCGACGGTCGCCTGTACATCATGGACGAGATGCTGACCCCGGACTCCTCGCGGTACTGGCCGGCCGACGAGTACGAGGTGGGCACCAGCCCGCCGAGCTACGACAAGCAGTTCGTGCGCGACTACCTGGAGACGCTGGACTGGGGCAAGACCGCCCCGGGCCCGAGCATCCCGGCCGACATCATCGAGCGCACCCGCGCCAAGTACGCCGAGGCGCTGCAGCGCCTGGCCGGGATCTCGGTCGACTGATTCGCCTGCGCCCCCGGCCGTGATGGCAGGGGGTCCCGGCGGTATGCTGTGCCGATCCTGGGAGGGAACATGACCACCACCACCGTCGCGCGCCCGATCGACCGCTACTTCGCCAGCTATTCCGACGACCACCGCAATGTGCTGAACCAGCACATCCACGTGGTGGCGGTGCCGGCGATCCTCTGGTCGGTGGTGGCCCTGCTGTGGTGCCTGCCGCCGCTGGTCACCTGGTTCCAGAACGGGATCTGGTCGGCCTTTGCGATGTTTGCCGCGTGGTGCTTCTACAACCGGCTGTCGCGCTCGCTGGGCATCGGCATGCTGGTGCTGCTGTTCGTGTTCGGCTGCCTGTGCCGCCTGCTGGAGGCCGAGATCGGCCTGCATAACCTGATGTGGGTGGCCATCGGTGTGTTCGTGGTGGCCTGGATCGCGCAGTTCATCGGCCACAAATTCGAAGGGCGCAAGCCGAGCTTCCTCACCGACCTGACCTACCTGCTGATCGGGCCGGCGTGGGTGGTGGCCAAGCTGTACCGGCGGTTGGGCGTGCCGTATTGAGGTGCCCCGTGCCGGCCATCGGTCGGCACCTGCCGGGTTGTGGACGGCGGCAAGCGAGGGCCCGCGATTGGCCACGTATCGCAGCGAGGCCACGCATCGCCCCCTCTTTTCCTGAACGACATTGATGCTCACCGGCGCGCGACGCGTGGGCGGTCAGCATCCTCGTGGACGGGCCGTGGCGTGCATCCGGCGTTCATCTTCGTGCAGGGCGCAGGCCCTGCGGTTACTGGCTTCGGACCCGTTCGAGGGGCCAGATCCGGCAAAGTCGGCCGCGCCGTTCCATACGCCCGTCAGCGGTCTCGAATGGGCACGACACGAGGGTGAAAAAAATGAATCACGCACGTTACATGCAATTGATGGCGTATTCGGGTGTATCGGCAGCAATTGCCTGCCTGTTAGACTGAACGGCCTGCTCGTGAATCGCGTATTCCCTGCATGAATCCCAGTCTGATCCTGCTGCTTGCCCTGCCCTTCCTGATGGCGGTGGCCGTGGCTTCATTGCGCCACACCTCCCGCTCCACGGCCGCCTGGTTGGCCGCGGCAGCACCGTTGGGGGGACTGGCGCTGTTGGCCACCCTGACCCCGACGATCATGGACGGCGGCATTGTCCGCAGCTTCGGCAACTGGCTGCCACAGATCGGCCTGGCCTTCTCGCTGCGCCTGGACGGCCTGGCCTGGATGTTCGCCGGCATGGTGCTGGCCATCGGTGCGTTGGTGGTGATGTACGCCCATTACTACCTCAGCGCGCGCGACAGCGCCCACCGCTTCTACTGTTACCTGCTGCTGTTCATGGGCGCCATGCTGGGCATGGTGCTGTCGGGCAACCTGTTGCTGCTGATGGTGTTCTGGGAAATGACCAGCATCAGCTCGTTCCTGCTGATCGGCTTCTGGTCGCACCGCCAGGACGCCCGCGAGGGTGCGCGGATGGCCCTGGTGGTCACCGGCGGCGGCGGCCTGGCCCTGCTCGGCGGCGTGCTGCTGATCGGCCGCATCGTGGGCAGTTTCGAACTGGATGCGGTGCTGGCCAGCGGCGACCTGATCCGCGCCAGCGCGCTGTACCCCTACGCGCTGTTCCTGGTGCTGGCCGGCATTTTCACCAAGAGCGCGCAGTTCCCGTTCCACTTCTGGCTGCCGCATGCCATGGCCGCGCCCACCCCGGTGTCGGCCTACCTGCACTCGGCCACGATGGTCAAAGCGGGCGTGTTCCTGCTGGCGCGGCTGCATCCGGCGCTGTCGGGGACCGAGCTGTTCTTCTATACGGTCAGCGGCATCGGTGCGATCACCCTGTTGATCGGCGCCTGGAACGCGATCTTCCAGCACGACCTCAAGGGCCTGCTGGCGTATTCGACGATCTCCCACCTGGGCCTGATCACGATGCTGTTCGGGCTGTCCAAGCCGATGGCCGTGGTCGCCGGCGTGTTCCACATCCTCAACCACGCCACCTTCAAGGCCTCGCTGTTCATGGCCGCGGGCATCATCGACCACGAAACCGGCACCCGCGACATGCGCAAGCTGGGCGGCCTGCGCCGGTTGATGCCGTTCACCAGCGCGCTGGCGATCATCGCCTCGCTGGCGATGGCCGGCATTCCGCTGCTCAACGGCTTCCTGTCCAAGGAAATGCTGTTCGCCGAGGCACTGGATGCCGGCGGCCCGGAGACCATGCGCCTGGCCATGTCCATCGCCGCGCTGCTGGCCGGCGTATTCGGCGTGGCTTACAGCCTGCGCTTCGTGCACGACACCTTCTTCGGCAAGGGCCCGCACGACCTGGACCGCGTACCGCACGAGCCGCCGCGCTTCATGAAGGTGCCGGTGGAGATCCTGGTGGTGGTGTGCGTGGCGGTCGGCGTGGCCCCGGCCATCACCATCGCCCCGGTGCTGCACGCGGCGGCCTCTTCGATCCTGGGCCCGGCGATGCCGGCCTACAGCCTGTCGGTGTGGCATGGCTTCAACACGCCGCTGATGATGAGCATCGCCGGTGTCGTGGGTGGCATCGCGCTGTACTTCGGGCTGCGCCGGTTGATCAACCTGCATGCCGTGGTGAGTCGCGCGATCGGCCGCAACATCTTCCACACCCAGCTGGACCTGGTGTTCGGCTTCGCCCACCGGCTTACCCAGGCGCTGGCCAACGGCAGCCTGCAGCGCATGCTGATGGCGCTGGTGGTGGTGGCCATCGTCGTCGCGCTGGCCCCGTTCGTGGCCAACCCCGGGTCGCCGAACTGGCCCTCGCCGCAGCCGATCCCCCTGTTGGGCTGGGCGCTGTGGCTGGTGATGATGGCCTGCGCGGTCAGTGCGCTGTTCGTGTACCGGCAGCGCCTGCTGGCGGTGCTGGTGTTGGGTGGCGTGGGCCTGATGGTGTCGCTCACCTTCGTGTTCCTGTCGGCCCCGGACCTGGCGCTGACCCAGCTGCTGGTGGAAATGGTCACGCTGGTGCTGATGCTGCTGGGCATGAACTACCTGCCGGCCCAATCGGCGCCGGAGCATTCGCGCTGGCGCAAGCGCCGCGATGCCCTGATCGCGATCATCGGCGGCGGCGGTCTGGCGGCTGCGGCCTATACCGCGATGACCCTGCCGCCCAACACCATGGCCGGCGAGCTGGTCGCGCGCGCCCTGCCCGAGGCGTATGGGCAGAACGTGGTCAACGTGATCCTGGTGGACTTCCGCGGCTTCGATACCTTCGGTGAGATCACCGTGTTCGGTATCGCCGCGCTGGTGGTGCACGCCATGCTGCGGCGCTCGCGGATGGCGCCGGAGCAGATCATGCCCGGCCCGCCGATCAAGCTGCCGGTGCCGGCCGATCTGGCGCAGATCATGTTCCCGCTGACGCTCACCGTGTCGATCTTCCTGTTCCTGCGCGGCCACAACGCCCCCGGCGGCGGCTTCATCGCCGGCCTGGTGCTGGCGGTGCCGCTGCTGATCCAGTACGTGATCCAGGGCACTACCTCGGTGGAGTCGCGCTTCGGCTTCGACTACATCCGCTGCATCGGTGCCGGCCTGCTGATCGCCATCGTCAGCGGCAGTGCGTCGATGCTGTTCGGAGTGCCGTTCCTGACCAGCGGCCACCTGGACCTGCACATCCCGCTCATCGGCGAGGTCCCGCTGGCCAGCGCCATCGGCTTCGATACCGGCGTGTACCTGGTGGTGTTCGGCGGCGCGATGCTGATCCTGTCGATGATGGGCACCATCAAGCCGTCGCGTACGCGCAATGCCCGCAAGGGCGAGATCGATCCCAACCGTCGTTCGGCAAAAACCGGGGAGATGCACTGATGGAACTGGCCCTGGCAAGCGCCATCGGCGTACTCGGCGCGATCGGCATCTACCTGTTGCTGCGCGCGCGCACCTTCGACGTCATCCTGGGCATGACCTTCCTGTCCTATGCCACCAACCTGCTGATCTTCGCCGGCGGCCGACTGGTGTCGGGCAAGGCACCGGTGCTGCGCGAGGGCATCGACAGCGACCTGGGCAACTACACCGACCCGTTGCCGCAGGCGCTGGTGCTGACCGCAATCGTGATTGCCTTTGCGATGACCGCGGTGAGCATCGTGTTGGCCATGCGCAGCCGCAGCGACAACCACAGCGACCACGTCGACGCGCATGAGGAAGAGCAGGACACCGCGCCGGCCGATACCGCGCCGGGCCGGGAGGGCGGCGCATGAACCATGCGGTGATCCTGCCCATCCTGATCCCGTTGTTCGGTGCAGCCTGTTCGTTGTTCGTCGAGCATCGCCGGTATGGCCCCAAGGTGCAGCGCACGGTGGCGTGGACCACGCTGGCCGCGCTGGCCGCGGCGGTGGCGCTGCTGTTCGCGCAGACCGCCGATGGCAGCATCGCGGTGTACCTGCTGGGCGACTGGCCGTCGCGGCTGGGCATCGCGCTGGTGGCCGACCGGCTGTCGGCGTGGATGCTGGTGACCACGCTGCTGCTGGCCATCCCGTGCCTGCTGCATGCGTGCTCGGGCTGGGACCGGCGCGCGCCGCACTTCCATGCACTGTTCCAGTTCCAGCTGGCGGGCCTCAACGGTGCCTTCCTCACCGGCGACATCTTCAACCTGTTCGTATTCTTCGAGGTGATGCTGATCGCCTCCTATGGCCTGCTGCTCAGCGGCGGCCGCGGCCTGCGCATGCGCATCGGCCTGCACTACGTGGTGTTCAACGTCACCGCCTCGACCCTGTTCCTGATCGCCCTTGGCCTGCTGTACGCCTCGCTGGGCTCGCTCAACATGGCCGAGCTGTCCCAGCGCATCGCCGAGGTACCGGCCACGCACCTGGTGCTGGTCAAGGCCACCATGGGGTTGTTGCTGCTGGTGTTCTGCAGCAAGGCCGCGCTGATGCCGCTGTACCTGTGGCTGCCCGAAGCCTATGCGCGGGCGCCGGCGGCGGTGGCTGCGCTGTTTGCGATCATGACCAAGGTGGGCCTGTACGCGGTGCTGCGGGTCAGTTCGCTGTGGTTCGGCGAGGGTGCGGGCCCGATGGCCGGTTACGGCAGCGACTGGCTGCTGTGGGCTGGCGTGGCCACGCTGGTGCTGGGTGGGCTGGGCGTGCTGGCCGCGGCCCGGTTGCGGGTGATGATCTCCTACCTGGTGGTGGTGTCGGCGGCAACGCTGTTCATCGCCTTCTCCGTGCGCACGCCCGAGGTGCTTTCCGCCGGCCTGTACTACCTGCCGCACAGCACGTTCGTGGCGGCCGCGCTGTTCCTGATTGCCGACCTGATCCGTCGCCGCCGTGGCGGGGCCAGTGACAGGAAGGAAATCATCGCGCCGATGCCCGGCAAGCAGACCCCGGCGGTGCTGTTCCTGATCGGCGCCGTGGCCGTGGCCGGGCTGCCGCCGCTGTCCGGGTTCCTGGCCAAGGCCGCCCTGCTGGCCGGCATGCCGGCGCAGTACACCGCCGTGGTCTGGACCGCCGTGCTGGGCAGCAGCCTGATGGTGATCGTGGGCATCACCCGCGCCGGCATCCGCCTGTTCTGGCGCGTGCCGGTACAGGAAGACGGCGTGCCACCGCCGCGCAAGGCCCCCACCCGCACGGTGGAACTGTTCGCCGCTGCGTTGCTGCTGGTGTATGGCATTGCCATGAGCCTGTTTGCCGGCCCGCTGATGCAGCACACCGATGCCATGGCCACCCAGCTGCTGCACCCCGCCGAGTATGTGGGCGAGCTGCGCGCCACCACGCCGGAGATCCGCCAGCCATGACGCGCACGCCTTCGCTCTACAAGCGCCTGATTCCCTCGCCGTCGTTGAGCGTGATGGTGGTGGCGTTCTGGCTGCTGATGTCCGACAGCTTCACCCTGGGCCAGTTCGTGCTGGGCATGCTGCTGGGCCTGGTGGTACCGCTGTTCGCCGCGCGCCTGGATCGCGAGTTCGCCCGCATCGGGTCACTCAAGCCGGTCCCCAAGCTGCTCTGCGTGACCCTGTGGGACATCCTGGTGTCCAACATCCGCGTGGCGATCCAGGTGCTGGGCCCGGAACGCCGCATCCACCCCGGCTTCATCTGGTTGCCGCTGGACATCGCCAACATCCATGGCATCGCCGCGCTCACCAGCATGATCACGCTGACCCCGGGCACGGTGTCGGCCGCGTTGTCCGATGACCGCCGCCACCTGCTGGTGCACGTGCTGCACCTGGACGACCCGGACGAACTGATCCGGCAGATCAAGCACCGCTACGAAGCCCCGCTGATGGAGATCTTCCCATGACCGGTTACACCTTCATCCAGACCACCATGGTGGTGTGCATGCACGTGGTCGGGCTGGCCATGCTGCTGGCCACCTGGCGCCTGCTGCGCGGCCCCACCGTGCCCGACCGCATCCTGGCGCTGGACACGCTGTCGGTCACGGCCATCGCCGAGCTGATGCTGTTTGGCATGTACCTCAACTCGGCGGTGTACTTCGAGGCGGCGCTGATCATCGCCATGCTCGGCTTCGGCAGCACGGTGGTGCTGAGCAAGTTCGTGCTGCGCCGGGACATCGTGGAATGATCACCTTCATCCAGATCGTGCTGTCGATCCTGCTGCTGTTCGGCTGCTTCTTCATCCTGGTGGGTGCGCTGGGGCTGGTGAAGCTGTCGACCTTCTTCAAGCGCCTGCACGCTCCCACCAAGGCCAGCACGCTGGGCGTGGGCTGCGTGCTGGTGGGGTCGGTGTGCTACCACATCTTCCTGGGCCAGGACCCGCAGCCGCGCGAGCTGCTGATCACCGTGTTCCTGTTCATCACCGCGCCGATCAGCGCGCACATGATGGCCAAGGCCGCATTGGCGCTGATGATGGAAAAGCGCCCCAGCCTGCCCGGCCATGAAACCGCCAAGGAAGAACAGCTGCCGCCGCCGCGCCCGGAAGGCGAACAGGCGCCGTAGCGCCGACCGTTGGTCGGCTGCACCAAATCCAAACGGGTAGAGCCGACCGTTGGTCGGCTGCACTTCGGCACGCTGCGCGTAGCCGACCAACGGTCGGCTCTACCGTGTTGCGGCGTCAGCCGCCCCAGACCAGCGCCAGCTCCAGTGCCACCCACCCCAGGAACGCCACCAGCAGCACCCCGCCTTCGCGGCGGCTGATGGTCAGGTCGCCACGCAGCATCGGGTACAGCACCAGCACGAAGGCGATCGCCGCTGGCAGTTCCAGGCGCACGAACGACGCCGGCACCGCCAGCGGGCGCAGCGCGGCCATGCCGCCCACCACCACCAGCAGGTTGAACAGGCTCGAGCCGATCACATGGCCCAGCACCATGTCGCCCTGCCCGCGCCGTGCCGCAGCCACCGCCGCCGCCACCTCGGGCAGCGCGGTGCCAATGGCCACCGGCAACAGGCCCACCAGCAACGGCGACCAGCCCAGCCCCGCGCCGAACACCGGCGCGGCCTGCACGATCCAGCGCGCGCCGTAGTACAGGCACAGCCCCGCGAAGACCACCCGCAGGACGTTGAGGAACAGGCCGGTACGGGTCATCGCATAGCCGGCGATGGCCTCGCGCACGGGCTCCGATTCCAGCCGCGCGCGGCGCAGCACGAACACCAGCGACGCCACGAACCCGAGCAGCAGCAGGCCGCCCTCCCAGCGCGTCACCACGCCGTCCAGGCCGAACACGATCAACGCCACGCTCGCCACCGCCACCAGCACCAGCAGCGGCGACAGCAGCCGCGCGCGCACCAGCAGCGGGGCCGCCAGCGCGGCCAGGCCCAGGGTCAGACCAACGTTGACGATGTTGCTGCCCACGGCGTTGCCCAGGGCAAGTTCTTCAGCCCCCACCACGAACGCGCGCGCATTGACCACCAGTTCCGGCAGCGAGGTGCCGAAGGCCACCAGCAACAGCCCGGCAACGAACGGCGAGGCGCCAAAGCGCTGGGCCAGGCCGGAGGCGGCCTTGACGATGGAATCGCCGCCCAGTGCCAGCAGCAGCAATCCCAGCAGGAACCAAGTGGTGGCAGCGATCATCGAACAGTCCCCGGTGGCAGGCGTGGCCCGATTCTAGAGCGTGGCCACGCGGTTGGGTGGATTGCGGCGCGCAGCGGTCCCGGCGCGCGCCGCGCAACGGCTACAGGCAGCCTTCGACGTAATCCACCTGGGGGGTCTGGCCGACCCGCCATGCGCTCACGTTGCCATCGCCGTTGATCTCGAAGTTGATCAGCGCGCCGCCCTCGGTGGCCGGCCGTACGCGCAGGTTGTGGCCCTTGTCGTCGTACTTGTGCGGGGTGACATCGCCCCGGTCCGGGTACAGGGTCTGCAGCTGGCCCAGCGACATGCCGACCTTGCCGCCGCCGGGCGCGAGGATGCGGTCGCTGTCCACGTCGTAGCGGACCAGGCGCTTGCCTTCGATCATCAGGACCACGTCCTCGGCCTGGGCGCCCTGCGGACGCAGCGCGTGGCAGTAGTCGTCCGGCACCTCGCCCTGCAGCGGTTCCTTCCAGGCGGCACGTACCTCGTCCAGGCTGCTGCCCAGGGTCAGCGGGCCATACCCGTCCAGCCGCGCCGGGCCGGCGGCGGCCGGGTCCTGCGCTGCGGGCGGCGCAGCGGGAGCGGCCGGGGTCGATTCGGTGGGCGTCGGCACGGCGGCCTCGGCGTCCTTCGACGGGGTTTCAGGGGCGCGGTCGCAACTGCTCAGTGCCAACGCGATGCCCAATGCCAGAACGCTGCCCAGCTGCTTCATCTGCACTTCCTCCAGTCGGTGGTCGGCAGCCTAGCGCGAACGCCGTGCAGTGGCTGCATGCAGGAACGTGATTGTCATCGCGGTTTCACCTGCCGCGTTCAGGCTCGGCCTGCACCGCATCGACCCCACGCCCATGCAACCGCGCAAGACCGACCTCGCCCGCACCGCCCTGCAGGCCCACCGTGCGCCCCTGGACATGCGCCAGCGACGGCTGCTGATCCTGTGCGACGGCCAGCGCGACCTGCCGCAGCTCACCGCCATGATCGGGCCGGAAGCGTCGGCGATGGTGATCCAGCTGATCCAGGCTGGCTACCTGGTATCCAGCGCCGCCGGCGATCCCTCGCCGCCGCCCGCCCCGGAGCCGGTACCGACTGCCGCGGCACCGGCCGCAGCCCCGACCGAGCGCCGCCGTTCGCTGGTGGCCGCGCGCATCTACCTGCTGGGTATCCTGGAACTGCAACGGCACCCGCGCGCGGCCGCGCTGCTGCATGCGCTGCAGCAGGCCCGCAGCGATGAGGCGGTGATCGCCGGCCTGCATACCGCGCTGGAGGCGCTGCCCGCGCTTACCTCGCCCGGCTACGCCGAACGGGTCCGCCAGCGCCTGTTGGAGGTGCTGCCAAAGGAGCAGGTCGACGGGTTCCAGACGCTCGCCGTTTGATCACCTATTGCGCGATGCTGGTTGTGATGAAGACCTTGAATTGGACATGGCCCGACGCTGCGGGCACGGTGTCAGGCATCGTCCGAGCCAGAGGATTTCATTGATGCGTGAATCCCATGTAGCTATTGATTGGGAGTCGGGAGGTGAACTGAAGCAACTGGATGAAGGTGTTGCTTACCGGGATCAGATCCGGGACGCCGTGGCGGAATCGCGGGCAGACGCACGCACGGCATTGTGCAGCGCCGAAGCATGCCAGCAGATGGACGCGCTGAAGGCGACGCTCAGCCGCGTCCTACCAGCGCCGCAATCAACGCCTCTGCCACCGCCGGTTCTTCCACATGGCGCAGGTTGTCCAGATTCAGGATGTCGCCCTGCAGCTGCGCGTAGCGGCGAAGGCGACGCGTGAGTACTTTGGTGGCGGCATCCGCAGGTGCCGCGGACACCGCCTCCAGCGCCCGGCGCGCACGCGCGGCAATGTCCGGCAGATACACATGGCGCGGATCGCGCGGCGGAATGACCTTGTCCAGCCGGCAGTTTTCGAATGACACATAGTCCAGAACGCAGCCGCTGAAGTCCGCATCCAGCAATGCCGGTGCACCGGCAGCAACGAACCTCACGTCCTTCAGCACGCCCTCGAACCGGCAGCCGGTGGTGGCGTGTGCCGGCATGCCGGTGTCGACGATCCGGCAGTTGATGAAGGTGCAGCCGTCGAGCACGCAGGCATCGAAGCGGCTCTGGCGGAAATCGCAGGTGTCGAAGACGCACCCGCGAAACACGGTGTCATTGAGGCCACTGGCGCGGAAATCGACGCGGGTGAACTGGCAGGCGTCCACCACCGTGCGCTCGAAGAAGCGCACCCCGGACATATCGCAGCCCTCCAAGGCGCTACGTTGCAGTGTGCAGCGCTCGAACAACGGCTGGCCCAGGGTCGCACCGCGCAGGTGCAGGCCCTCGATATGCTCGCCAACGAAACGCGATCTGTCGGGCAGCCGCAACGAGGTGGCCGCCTCATGCAACAGGCTCAGTGATGCTTGCGGCAGGGGCGGGGTCACGCGGTGAAGTTCGCCTTCAGGCCCTGCCAGCACTGCTGGTAATCGCGCTGCCGGTGCGCGGCGTCCATGGCCTGCACGGTCGGGCGGATCACCCCACGGGTTTCGAACATGAAGGCCATGGTGTCCTTGATGACGTCCGGCTTGCTCAGGTCAGCCGCCGAGGCCTTGTCGAACGTGGCCGCATCCGGGCCGTGCCCGCTCATGCAGTTGTGCAGCGAGGCGCCACCGGGCACGAAGCCGGCCGCCTTGGCGTCGTAGGCACCGTGGATGAGGCCCATGAACTCGCTGGCGATGTTGCGGTGGAACCACGGCGGCCGGAACGTGTCCTGCGCCACCAGCCAGCGCGGCGGGAAGATGGCGAAGTCCATGTTGCTGGTGCCCGGGGTGTCGCTGGGCGAATGCAGCACCAGGAAGATCGACGGATCCGGATGGTCGTGGCTGATCGAACCGATGGTGTTGAATCGGCGCAGGTCGTAGCGGTACGGCGCGTAATTGCCGTGCCAGGCGACTACGTCCAGCGGCGAGTGGCCGATGGGCGCGCGCCACAGCTGCCCGCCGAACTTGGCGATCAATTCGAAGTCACCCTCGATGTTTTCGAAGGCGGCCTGCGGTGTCTCGAAATCGCGCGGGTTGGCCAGGCCGTTGGAGCCGATCGGCCCCAGGTCGGGCAGTTTCAGCAGGGCGCCGAAGTTTTCGCAGATATAGCCGCGTGCCTGGCCGTCGGGCAGCTCGACCCGGAAGCGCACGCCGCGCGGGATCACCGCCACCTGCTGCGGCTCGATCTCGATCACGCCCAGCTCGGTGAGCAGGCGCAGGCGGCCCAGTTGCGGCACGATCAGCAGTTCGCCGTCGGCGTTGTAGAAGTAGCGGCCCTGCATGTCGGCGTTGGCCGCGTACAGGTGGATGCCCACGCCATGGTGCGCGTCGGGCGCGCCGTTGCCGCCCATGGTGTACAGGCCATCGATGAAATCGGTGGGGGTGCCGGGCAGCGGCAGCGGGTCCCAGCGCAGCTGGTTGGGCGATACCGCCCCCGCGGCGAAGTCGCCGTGCAGGTGCGGCTGCGCGTAGGCAGTGAACTCCCCGTGCGCCACCGCCGGGCGGATGCGGTACAGCCAGCTGCGTCGGTTGCTGCCGCGCGGTGCGGTGAACGCGGTGCCCGACAACTGTTCGGCATACAGACCATGCGCAACCCGCTGCGGCGAGTTGCGCCCTACCGGCAGCGCGCCGGGCACGGCCTCGGTGGCGAACTCGTTGCCGAAGCCGGTCTGGTAACCGCGGGCGGTGAGGGAGGTGGTCATCTGTGCGTGTCCTGGCCGAGCCTGGGAGGTGTGCAATGGGTGGTGCGTTGGGGCAGCCGGGCAGCGCCCGGCGGTACGGATGCGTCCGGCGTTGCGGGAGCCGCGCCGGACCGTTGCCGGGTTACGTTACAGCACGCCGCGCTTCATCTGGTCGCGTTCGATGCTCTCGAACAGCGCGGTGAAGTTGCCTTCGCCGAAGCCTTCGTTGCCCTTGCGCTGGATGATCTCGAAGAAGATCGGGCCGATGCAGTTGGTGGTGAAGATCTGCAGCAGCTTGCGCTGCTTGGTTTCCGGATCGGCGTCGATCAGGATCTTGTTCTTTGCCAGTCGCGCCACGTCTTCGCCGTGGCCCGGCACGCGCATGTCGATCACGTCGAAGTAGGTGTCCGGGGTATCCAGGAACTCCACGCCCTGCTCACGCATCGCCTCGACGGTCGCATAGATGTCGTTGGTGAAGCAGGCGATGTGCTGGATGCCCTCGCCCTTGTAGGCGTCCAGGTACTCGTTGATCTGGCTCTTCGGATCGGACGATTCGTTGAGCGGGATGCGCACGATGCCGTCCGGGGCGGTCATCGCCTTGGACACCAGGCCGGTCTTGAGGCCCTTGATGTCGAAGTAACGGATCTCGCGGAAGTTGAACAGGCGCTCGTAGTAGTCCGACCACTGCTGCATGTTGCCGAAGTACAGGTTGTGGGTCAGGTGGTCGATGAAGGTCAGGCCGAACCCGGTCGGGCGCTGGTTGACGCCTTCGATGGGCGCGTAGTCGGCGTCGAACATGCTGCCGTTGGCGCCATAGCGGTCCACCAGGTACAGCATGCAGTCGCCGATGCCCTTGATCACCGGGGCCGGCACGGCCTTGGACTCGGGCTTGAAGTCGATCGGCTCGGCGCCGTTGCCCAGCGCCATCTGGAACACTTCGTCACCCGGCTTCTGGAAGCGGATGGCGAAACCACAGGCGCACGGGCCGTGCTTGTCCGCGAAGTCCGACGCGAACGAATCGGGCTCTTCGTTGACCAGGAAGTTGACGTCGCCCTGGCGGTACACGGTGATGGCGCGGCGCTTGTGGCGCAGCACCGCGGTGAAGCCCATCTTGCGGAAGTAGGCGTGCAGTTCGGCGCCGCGGCCGGCCGGGGCGGCGAACTCGACGAACTCGAACCCGTCGATGCCCATCGGGTTTTCGAAGGTGGTGACCTGCATGCCCGGATCGGGTGCGTGGGACGCGGTGCTCAGTTGGCTGGTCATGATGTGGCTCCAAAGCAAAGTCCGCATCGGAAGAAACCAGGTGCGGGAGGCGGGCAGACCCGCGAGAATGCGGTGTCCGGAACTAAGGTTTATAGTTTCACATGAAACCACCATCAAGGTGCACCGCAGCATGAACCCACCCGATCCCAGCAGCCACAGCATCCGTGCCTCGCACGCCCTGCTCGACCTGGAACAGTTCCTGCCGTACCGGCTGAGCGTGTTGTCCAACCGGGTCAGCGGCAATATCGCCAAGCTGTATGGGGACCGCTATGGTCTGGCGATCCCGGAATGGCGGGTCATCACCATCCTGGCGCTGTATCCGGGCTCGTCGGCCAGCGAGGTGTCCGACCGCACCGCGATGGACAAGGTGGCCGTCAGCCGCGCCGTGGCCAGACTGCTCGAGCGGGGCTTCATCAAGCGTGAAACCCACGGCGACGACCGGCGCCGCTCGGTGCTGGCGCTGTCGGCGGCCGGCTTCGAGGTGTACGAGACCATCGCCCCGCTGGTGATCGAGATCACCCGCAAGCTGATGTCCGTGCTCAGCGAGGAGGAGGAGCAGATGCTGGAGACGCTGATCCTGCGCCTGGCCGGGGAAGGCCTGCAGAAGATGGATCAGGGCTGAGAGCGGCGTACCCACCCACGGGTACGCCGGTAGGCAACGACCGTTGGTCGTTGCGCCTCAGCTCAGATGCTTGCGCCGCGCATGCACCCACGGCGCGGCCAGGGCGCCGATGGCGCCGCCGGCAAAGGCGAGCGAGGCGGCCACCACGGGCGCTTCCACCGCACTGGGCAGGGCCAGCGCGGCCAGCACCAGCAATGCCGAGGGCAGGCCGATGAACGTGGCCATGAAATAGCCCCAGCGCGGCGCCCAGGTGCCTACCTGGAGCAGGCTCACCGGCATCCAGGTTTCGGCCGACGCGTCCTGTTTGACCTTGGCCGCCACCTTGGTCAGGTCCACTTCCACCGGCCCCTTGCCGGTGCGCGCCACGGCCAGCATCTGCGCCACCTCTTCCACCGGCGGGAACGAGGTTGGCCAGGTCATCGGGGCGGTGACCCCGTAGGCGGTCAGCAACGGCACGCTGATCCACGGCGCCAGCAGCGGGCGCAGCTTGCGCCGGTCGAGCACGCACCACAGTTGGCTCACGCCATGGGCCACCACCGCATACAGCGCCAGCTGGCCCGGTTCGGGGTACGGCAGCATGCTCACCCGCGCGGCCATGCTGTCGCAGCCCATCTGGCGCAGGAAGCCGGGGCGGGTGCGGCCTTCGTGCGCCCAGGCCAGGCCCAGCGCCCCGACCAGGTAGGCCTCGGCCGGATCCTTCACCCCGGCACTGGCGCGGTCGTCGCTGGCCAGGAAGAAGGCCAGCGACTTGGGCTCGTCCACGTCGTCGCGGTCCCAGCGGCCGGTGTCGCCCAGCACGTGCTTGAGCGGCAGACGCGCCGGGGCGGTCTCGGCCTTGGCCGCGTTCTGCAGGAACGGCAGCACCGACAGCACGAAGCTCTGCAGGTCCAGCGCGCGCAAGCCGCTGCCTTGCCATTCCGGCGGCAGCAGCCCGGCCAGGGCCGGGTTGCGTGCCAGCACGTCCAGCTGCGCCTTCTGTTCGACCAGCTTCTGCACCGCGGCCTTGAGCATCACGTTGTCGGGCACCGCCACCAGCGGCAGCCGGTAGCGGAGGGTGCCGGGGGCCGGGGCATCGTCGTGCGCATCGCCGCCGTCCGGCGTGCCGTGGTCGTCCAGCAGCACGTCCACCGGGGGCAGGCTTACCCCGCCGGTGACATCAAGGCTGGTGTCCGAAGTGCTGTCGCTGGTGCCCGGCTGCATGCGTATCCGTCCGTTGGTGTGCGCCACGAAACACGCGCGGCATGAGGTCCTTGGAGGTAACGGCAGCGGTCCGCGTAAATTGAGGGGCAGGTGTGGCACAGGAGTGCGGGATCCCCCGCGCGTGCTTCCCACCGTGGGGAGAAGAGCAAAAAAGGTTCTTCTCCCATCTCAGGGAGCGACTTGTCGCCAGGGCCGTCGCAGGGTGAGCACGACGGTGCGCGGGTGGCCGGGCGTGCTGGCGCCGTTCGGATCGGCTGGCGTCCCCGATCAGGCCGGTCGCGAGCGTGAGGGCCAGGCTTTCTGGTGCTGTCGGCGGGTCGGCCGCTGGGCCCCCATGCCCTTTCCGGCGAATGTCCCCCGGCGTCGGCCTGTGGCCGCCCCCTCCTCCTTTACTTCGCCTCCAAGGGCATGGGGGCCCAGCGTCCGACCCACCGACGGCCGCGCCGAAAAGCGTCAAGGCCCATTTTTGCGTGTCCCGCAGATGGGCGAAGACCCAAAAAAAAGCCGCGGAATCCGCGGCTTTTTCTCCGGTCACGGCGCCTTGGCAGGCGCCCAGTCCTTCATGAAGGCGAAGAACCGCGTGCGGTTGTACCCCTTCGGCTGGCCCTTGTCGGCCTCCAGCTCGCCGGTGAACTGCGAGTGCAGGAGCTTGCCGTCAGCGTCGAGTACGAACAGGTGCGGGTAGCCCTTGATCGCCGGGAACTGCGACAGGAACGCCGCGTTCTCGTTGTCTTCGCTGTAGTTGACCTTCATCCACACGAAGTTGGCATCGCGGAAGCTGCGGATCTCGGCATCGCCCTCGATGAAGGCATCCATCAGGTGGCACCACGAGCACCACTCCCCGCCCACGTCCAGCACGATCCGCTTGCCCCCGCGCTGGGCCTCGACCTTGGCCGTGGCCAGGTCGGCGACCGGGTCGCGGGCCGGGTCGAACTGGGCGTTGAGCGCCGCCACGGCCGCGACATCCGCCGCGGCCGGGGTATTGCCCGAAGCCACCGGCACGCTGGGATCGGCCACCGGAGCCTTCTGTTCGGTGGTGTCCACCGGCTGCGCAGGCGCGGTGGACGGCGCCGACGACGGCGAGCAGGCGGCCAGCAGGCCGGCCACGATCATCGCACCACCCCATGCGTGCATGCGCATCACCGACCTCACTTGACGCCGTGCATCAGCTTGTTGATCAGCGGGGCGAGCAGGAACAGCAGCGCACCGGAGATGATCAACGCCCAGAAACCGAAGGTGTACCCCTTCAGGGCCGACTCCACGGTCATGCCGCCTTCGCCACTGACCACGCCGGCGAAGATGCCCGACAGGTTGTTGCCGATGCCGGTGGACAGGAACCAGCCGCCCATGCCGAAGCCCACCAGGCGTACCGGGGCCAGCTTGGTCACCATCGACAGGCCGATCGGCGACAGGCACAGCTCACCGACCGACTGGATGACGTAGACCATGAACAGCGTCCAGAACGGGATCTTGCCGTCCACCACCATGCTCGACAGGGCCAGCATCAGCAGCGCGAAGGCTGCACCGTTGAACAGCAGGCCCAGGCCGAACTTGCGCGGGATCGACGGGTTGGCGCGGCCCAGCTTGATCCAGATCCAGGCGATGATCGGGGCCAGGGTGATGATGGCCACCGAGTTGACCGACTGGAACCACGCGGTCGGGAAGGTCCAGCCGCCGAGCTGGCGGTTGACGATCTCATCGGCCAGGAAGGTGAACGAGCTGCCGGCCTGTTCGAAGAACATCCAGAACATCACGTTGAAGACGAAGATGATCAGCATGGCGATCACGCGATCGCGCTGGACCTTGCCCTCGCGGATGCCTTCAACCAGCAGCAGCACGCCCAGCGCGATGAACATCACGCCCAGGATCCAGGCCAGCGCGGTGGCGCCGGTGGACAGCAGGAAGTAGGCCACCGGAATGGCGACGATGGCGCCCAGGAACACCATGATGATGCGGCCGAACCCTTCGGCGCCCACCGGCGGTGCGCCGATGCCCTTCAGGCCGGCACGGCCGACGTAGAACCACGCCAGGCTGATCAGCATGCCGATGCCCGAGGCGATGAAGACCATCTTGTAGGACGGCATCGCCTGGGTGCCGAACACCCGCTCGGCCAGGTACTGGGTGAGCACCGGGGCGATCATCGCGCCGATGTTGATGCCCATGTAGAAGATGGTGAAGCCCGAGTCGCGCCGCTCATCCTTCAGGCCGTACAGCTTGCCGACCATGGTGGAGATGTTGGGCTTGAACAGGCCGTTGCCGATGATGATCGTGGCCAGGCCCAGCTCGAACACTTCCTTGTTCGGCATGGCGACCATGAACAGGCCGGCGGCCATGATGATCGCGCCGGTCAGGATGGAACGCTGGTAGCCCAGCACCCGGTCGGCCACGTAGCCGCCGAAGATGGCCGCCGCGTAGACCAGCGCCAGGTAGGCACCGTAGGTCCGGCTGGCCGCAGCCTGGCCGGCCGAGTCGCCCTCGAAGAACTGCGACACGATGTACAGCACCAGCGCCCAGCGGATGCCGTAGAACGCGAAGCGTTCCCAGAATTCGGTCATGAACAGCATCCACAACGGGCGCGGGTGGCCCAGCGTGGTCTTGAACTCCGGCAACGCCGGGTCGGGAATGGATTTCGCGGCGGCGTCTACGCTCATGCGGGATTCCTGGGTTCGGTGGAAGACATGCACGTCCGATGTGCGAACAGCGCGGGAGAATCCCAGACCAACGGCGTTCACGTCAAATACACGCTGATCCGTGCAGGTGACGACATGCTCGCTGAACTTGCATCTGCAACCGTCGGCGATGGCCCGCCAGCGCAGCAACGGCGGGGGCTGTGGGCAGCCCCGTGGTCATCCGGGCGTCATGATGAATAGGGCGATCGGGCCCGGCGCGGGCTCAGGCGTCCGGTGGCATCGGGTCGTCGTTGCGGATCGTGGTGCGCACCTGGAACAGCTCCGGGAAGAAGGTCAGCTCCAGCGCCTGGCGCAGGAAGCCGACCCCGCTGGAGCCGCCGGTGCCCCGCTTGAAGCCGATCACCCGCATCACGGTGCGCATGTGGCGGAAGCGCCACAGCTGGAAGGCGGTCTCCAGGTCCACCAGGTCCTCGCACAGCGAATACTCGCGCCAGAAGCGGTCGGTGTTCTGGTAGATCCGCTCGAACACCGGGTGCAGGGCGTCGTCGGCCACGTGCGGCTGCTGCCAGTCGCGGCCGGTGTACTCGGCCGGCACCGGGTGGCCGAAGCGGGCCAGGTAGCGCAGGAATTCCTCGTACAGGCTGGGCGCGTCCAGCACTTCCTGCAGCTGCGCCTGGCCGGCCGGGTCGTGCGAGAACACCTGCAGCATCTGCGCGTTCTTGTTGCCCAGCAGGAACTCGATGTAGCGGTACTGCAGCGACTGGAAGCCCGAGGACGGGCCCAGCACGTCGCGGAAGCCCATGTACTCGGACGGGGTCAGGGTTTCCAGCACCGACCACTGCTCGGTCAGCTGGCGCAGCACCTGCTTGCTGCGCGCCAGCACCTTGCGGCACTGCCAGACTTCATCGCGCTGCAGGAAGCCGATGGCCGCGCGCAGCTCGTGGGCCAGCAGCTTCAGCCATAGCTCGGAGGTCTGGTGCTGGATGATGAAGAGCATCTCATCGTGGTGCGGCGGGTTGGACAGCGGCTGCTGGGCACTGAGCAGCTGGTCCAGCCGCAGGTAGCCGCCGTAGGTCAGGCGCCCCTGCAGATCGGTGTGGATACCGGCTTCGAGGTCGCGTTGGTTCTTCTCGACGGACATGGCGTGGGCCAAATGAGGGGGTCAAAGGGTAGCGCACAGCATGCGCTCCCGGGCGGCGGGGGCCATGCGCCGGCGTGTGGTGCCGGGGCGGGGGCCGGATTCTGCGCGGGCAGGCCGGCTGCGGCACGCCGCCACCCTACCCCGCCGCTGCTCGCTCATGCCCGGTTGCGGCAACTGAATACGTTGCAGTCATTGGCATTTCGCGCCCCTTCCGGGGTATATGGGCGTATTGTCCACCGGGACACTTGCTGCGCCGCAGGACGGCTTTTTCGTACGCCTTCCTTAACATGGCAATTCATATCATTTGTAACTTCCTGTCGAAGGTGCAGTACGCAATGACGGTTGCCGCTGAGTTCAAGATCGAATACCTGCAGTACCTGGACACGGACGGCACGCTCGTCCGCGATGACCTGCCCGAGGCCCTGCGCGATCCACGCGCGCTGCTGCCGATGTTCAAGCAGATGCTGTTCGTGCGCGTGTTCGACGGCAAGTCGATCGCGCTGCAGCGCACCGGCAAGCTGGGTACCTACGCGGCCTGCCTGGGCCACGAAGCCGCGCACGTGGGCATTGGCGCCTCGATGCAGAAGGACGACGTGTTCGCGCCGTCCTACCGCGAGTACGGCGCGATGTTCATGCGTGGCGTTCGCCCGCACGACGTGCTGATGTACTGGGGCGGCGACGAGCGGGGCAACGACTACGGCGGCAACGCGGCCAAGGACTTCCCGTTCTGCGTGCCGATTTCCACCCAGTGCCTACACGCGGCCGGCGCGGCGCTGAAGTTCAAGCTCAACAACGAAAAGCAGATCGCGGTGGCGGTGTGCGGCGATGGCGGCAGCTCCAAGACCGACTTCTACGCGGCACTGAACTCCGCCGGTGCCTACAAGCTCCCGCTGATCCTGTGCATCGTCAACAACGGCTGGGCCATCTCGGTCCCGCGTTCGGCCCAGACCGGTGCCGAAACGCTGGCGCAGAAGGGCCTGGCCGGTGGCCTGTTCTGCCTGCAGGTGGACGGCAACGACCTGATCGCGGTGATGGCCGCCATGCTGCAGGCCCGCGAACGCGCGCTGGCCGGCGACGGCGGCACCGTGCTGGAACTGATGACCTACCGCCTGTCCGACCACACCACCGCCGATGACGCGCGCCGCTACCGCGACGACGCCGAAGTGAAGGATGCCTGGCAGCGCGAGCCGATGCTGCGCCTGCGCAAGTACCTCACCAACGCCGGTGTGTGGAGCGAGGAAGAGGAAGCCGCCTGGACCGCCGAGTGCGGCAAGCGCGTGGACGAAGAAGTGAACCTGTACCTCAACACCCCGGTGCAGCCGGTGGAGGCGATGTTCGACTTCCTGTACGCCGATCCGCCGCAGGACCTGCTGGCCCAGCGTGCGCAGGCGATTGCCCTGGAGCAGCGCCATGGATGAGATCAAGAACGGCGCCTCCAGCGCGCAGACCAACGCCGCCGACAGCGCCGCCGTCGCGCGCGGAGAAGACAGCATGACCACCACCCCGATCACCCTCATCGAAGCCATTACCCAGGCACTGGCCTGGGAGCTGGAGCACGACAAGTCGGTGCTGGTGCTGGGCGAAGACGTGGGCGTCAACGGCGGCGTTTTCCGCGCCACCGCCGGCCTGCAGCAGCGCTTTGGCGCCGACCGCATCCTGGACACCCCGCTGGATGAAACCACCATCGCCGGGTTGACCATCGGCCTGGCCGCACAGGGCATGAAGCCGGTGGCCGAAGCCCAGTTCGACGGCTTCATGTACCCGATGGTGGACCACATCATCTGCCACGCCGCGCGCCTGCGTTACCGCACCCGTGGCCGCCTGCACTGCCCGATGGTGCTGCGCGTGCCGTGGGGCGGTGGCATTCGCGCGCCGGAGCACCACAGCGAAGCCAACGAATCGATCTTCACCAACGTGCCGGGCCTGCGCGTGGTGCTGCCGTCCTCGCCGCAGCGCGCCTATGGCCTGTTGCTGGCCGCGATCCGCGAACCGGATCCGGTGATCTACATGGAGCCCAAGCGCATCTACCGCCAGTACAAGGAAGTGGTCGTCAACGACGGCGAAGCCTTGCCGCTGGATGTGTGCTTCGTGCTGCGCGACGGCACCGACGTGACCCTGGTGACCTGGGGCGCGCAGGTGAAGGAAGCGCTGGAAGCAGCCGACAAGCTGGCCGGCGAAGGCATCAGTGCCGAAGTGATCGACGTGGCCACGCTGCGCCCGCTCGACTTTGCCACCATCGCCGAGTCGGTGGCCAAGACCGGCCGTTGCGTGATCGTGCAGGAGGCGCCGAAGACGGCCGGCTTCGGTGCGGAAATCGCCGCGCGCCTGGCCGAGGAATCGCTGTACGACCTGCTGGCACCGGTCGAGCGCGTCACCGGCTATGACACCCACATTCCGCTGTTCCGCCTGGAAATGAAGTACCTGCCCAGCGTGGACCGGATCGTCAGCGCGGCCAAACGCGCCATTGCGGCAGGCTGACGTGCGGGCCCGCCTCCTAGGCCCGTACCGCAGCCAGTACCCCAACCCGCTCCGGTTCCGCACCGGCCAGATCGTCGAACTGGGTGTTCGTGACGAGGAATGGCCGGCGTTTGCCTGGGTACGCACCGATGACGGGCGTGCCGGCTGGGCACCGGTGGCGTGGTTGCAGTTGCTGGACGATGGTCGCGCAGAAGCCCTGCGCGACTATGACGCCCGCGAACTGGATGTGGACAGCGGTGAACTGGTCAAACTGCATCATGAACACGGTGGTTGGTGGTGGTCCGAGCGCGCGAACGGCGCGACGGGCTGGCTGCCGGCCCGCGATCTCGAACTGCTGGAAGAGAACTGCACATGAGTGAGAACAAGAATTTCCACCTGCCCGACCTCGGCGAAGGCCTGCCGGACGCCACGATCGTGGAGTGGTTCGTCAAGGTAGGCGACGTGATCGCGCTCGACGCGCCGCTGGTCTCCATGGAGACCGCCAAGGCCGTGGTTGAAGTGCCCTCGCCGTTCTCCGGCAAGGTGCTGGCGCTGGCCGGCGGTGAAGGCGACATCATTCCCACCGGCAGCGTGCTGGCCCAGTTCGAGCTGGACCCGAACATGCCGCAGCGCGCCGATGGCCAGGACACCGGCCACAGCCACGGGCATGCCGCCCCGTCGCCGACCCCCAGCACCGGCCAGACCGCGGCCGCGCAGCCGGACAAGGTGGTGGCGTCGGACAACGGGGGCGAGATCGCCAAGCCCAGCGCCGAGCGCGATGACGCCGGCACCGTGGTCGGCGCCATGCAGAGCTCCAATGCCGTGCACGCCGAACAGGCCGTCGCCGTGGGCGGGGTCAAGGCCGTGCCGGCCGTGCGCGCCACCGCGCGCAAGCTGGGCGTGGACCTCACCCGCGTGCGTGCCACCGGCACCGATGGCGCGGTGACCATGGCCGACGTCAAGCAGGCCGCCGCCGATGGCAGCGCCAAGGTCGGCGCTGCGCCGGCCCGTGCCGCCGTGGCCGCACCGGCTGCCGCTGCACCGGCACCGGTGGCGCGCGCTGCCGAATCGCGTACGCCGCTGTCGGCCGCCGGCCGCCCGATGCGCACCCAGCCGCCGGGCGTGGTGGCCAAGGGCCAGCCGGAACCGCTCAAGGGCGTGCGCCGCAACATGGCCCGGGTCATGGCCGATGCACACAGCAAGGTCGTGCCGACCACGCTCAACGACGACGCCGACATCCACGCCTGGGTGCCGGGCAACGACGTCACCGCGCGCCTGGTGCGCTCGATCGTGGTGGCCTGCCAGAAGGTGCCGGCGCTGAACGCATGGTTCGACGGCGATGCGCTCACCCGCACGCTGCACAACCAGGTGGACATCGGCATCGCGGTGGACACCGACGACGGCCTGTTCGTGCCGGCCCTGCGCAATGCCGACATGCTCGACGCACGCGGCATCCGCGAGGGCGTGAACCGCCTGCGCGAGCAGGTGGAATCGCGCTCGATCGCCGCCTCCGAGCTGAGCGGCTACACCATCTCGCTGTCCAACTTCGGCATGTTCGCCGGCCGCTACGCGACCCCGGTCGTGGTGCCGCCGTGCGTGGCCATCGTCGGTGCCGGCCGTGCCCGCCACCAGATGACTCCGGTGATGGGCGGCGTGGAAGCGCACAAGGTGATCCCGCTGTCGGTCACCTTCGACCACCGCGCGGCCACCGGCGGCGAAGCGGCGCGCTTCCTGCGCGCGATGCTGGATGATCTGGCACTGGCCAGCTGATCTGCGTGCACCGGTAGCTGCCGACCGTTGGTCGGCAGGCAATCGAAAGAACGACAACGGCCACCGCAGGGTGGCCGTTGTTGTTTGCGCCCCGGTATCCCGCGCAGCCGACCAACGGTCGGCTCTACCGCGGTGGGTTGCTCGCAGCCGACCAACGGTCGGCTCTACCCGGCCAGGGCTGCTGCGTCCACGATCTGGACGCCTGGTCGCGGGGCCAGTGCCGCCTCCACCATGGCAGTGGCGATGTTCGCCGCCGGGTTGATCCGCCAGGCGCGCGGCAGCACCGGGCCCAGCGCCCCCAGCACCAGGCTGGCCAGGTGCTCGCCGGTGCGTCGTTCGCTGCGTTCGCCGCCGATCAGGCCCGGCCGCACCAGCGTCAGCGAGCGGTAGCCCAGCCCGCGCAGGTCCTGCTCCAACCGGCCCTTGACCTGGTTGTAGAAGATCCGCGAACCGGCGTCTGCCCCCATCGCCGAATTCAGTACGAACGCGTGCGCGCCGTGGGCCTGGGCCAGGGTCGCCACCTGCAGCGGATAGTCGTGGTCGATCCGGGCGAACACCTCGCGGCTGCCGGCCTGCTTGATGGTGCTGCCCAGCGCGCAGATCACTGCGTCCACCGCCCACCAGGGCGCGTCCACCGGCAGCCGTTCGAAGTCCACCACCGGGCTGTGCAGGGCCGGGTCGGCATGCGCCAGCGGCCGCCGGGTGGGCGCCACCACGGCGTCGCAGCGCGGGTCCTCCAGCAGCTGTTGCAGCACGTGCCCGCCCACCAGCCCGGTTGCCCCCACCAGCATCACCTTCATCGCACGCTCCCACCGTCAGATTGCCTACCATCGTGGCACAGCCGACGTGCCCGGCCCGCGTTCAAGCCGGCCTGCACGGCGCCGATACTGTTCCAACCTCTTCCACCCGCCCGGCTGCCCCGCCGGTGACCCGCCAAGGATCCGCGCATGAACGACCCGCACGACGCTCCCCCCAGCCCCGGCACCGCCGTGGGCCGGCTGCTGTCGCGGCGCCAGGCCGGCACCCGGGTGATCGACACGGCCAGCGTGGACGCGCCCGGCCCCAAGGGCGGCAGCAGCGCGATGCTGCAGCGCCTGTTCGCCGGCATCGACAGCCCCGAACCGCTACTGGCCGCCTTCGCCAACGGCATGTCCACCCTGCCCGGCGAACTGGGCGACATGGGCCTGCGCCTGCAGTCGGCGCAGCGCAGTGCCGACTGGGTCAGCTATGGCCGCGCGATGCGCCAGCTGATCGACAAGTACATCCGCACCATCGAGCAGGACAGCCCCGACGGCCAGCCCGACAGCCTGCGCCTGCGCGAGCTGCTGCGGCACACGCTGGGCGTGACCGTGGCCAGCCTGCTGCAGAACATGCCCGAGCTGCGGGACGAACCTGCGCAGATCGCCGCCGACCTGCGCCACTGGCATCCCGGCCAGCCGCTGCAGCCGATCGAACTGCGCCTGCGCGAGCTGACCCACCAGATCGGCGTGCGCAGCGATGGCTGGCAGGAACAGCAGGAACTGCTGCTGAGCCTGTTCGACCTGCTGCTGGACAACATCGGCGAGCTGCTGGACGACAGCAGCTGGCTGCATGGGCAGGTGCATGCGGTGCGCCAGCTGATCAGCGGCCCGCTGGACCGCGACTCGGTCGACCAGGCGCGCGCCAACCTGCGCGAAGTGATCTACAAACAGGGTCTGCTCAAGCAGGGCATCGTTGAATCCAAGGCGGCCATGAAGGGCCTGATGGGCGGCTTCATCGAGCGCCTCGACGGCATGGCGGTGAGCACCGGCGAATACCACGACCGGATCAGCAGTTATGCGCTGGCCCTGAAGGAAGCGCGCAGCATCGCCGACCTCAGCCAGCTGCTGCAGGGCGTGCTGCAGGACACCGGCCGCGTGCAGGAGCAGGCACTGCAGGCGCGCGACCACCTGGGCAATGCACGCCGCGAAGTGGAACAGGCCGAGCAGCGCATCGCCGAGCTGGAGCAGGAACTGCGCGATGTGTCCGGGCTGGTCCGCACCGACCCGTTGACCGGGGCGCTCAACCGCCGCGGCTTCGACGAGCTGGTCGAGCGCGAGCTGGCGCGGGCCGGCCGCCATGGGCACCCGCTGGCCCTGGCGCTGATCGACCTGGACGACTTCCACCAGACCAACACCGCCCACGGCCATGCCGGCGGCGATGCGGTGCTGCGCCACCTGGTCACGGTCTGCCAGCTGCACCTGCGCAGCACCGATGCGATCGCCCGCATCGGCGGCGACGAATTCGTGCTGCTGCTGCCCGAAACGCCCGCCGCCGACAGCATGTCCACCCTGCTGCGGCTGCAGCGCTCGCTGGCCCAGCGCCCGCTGCCGCTGGACGAGACGCGGGTGCCGGTGCACTTCAGCGCCGGGGTGGCGCAATGGCAGGCCGGCGAACCGGTGGATGCCCTGCTGCGGCGTGCCGATGCGGCCCTGTATGCGGCCAAGCGGGTCGGCAAGAACCGCGTGCAGGCGGCCGACGCCCCCCGGTGATCGGCATTCCCGTCGAGGCGCTGTGATAACCGCCTCCTTCGTGCGAATCACCCGGGTATGGACATGAACGCCCCTGCCGCCCGCGACCCCCGCCTCCGCTTTGCCGCGTTGCTGGACCAGCACCGCGGCATCGTGCTGAAGATCGCGCGCGGCTACTGCGCGCACCAGGAAGACCGGCTCGACCTGATCCAGGACATCAGCGTGCAGGCTTGGGATGCGTTCGACAGCTTCGACCCGGCACGCGCCCGCTTTTCCACCTGGCTGTACCGGGTCGCGCTGAACGTGGCCATCTCGCAGGTGCGCCGGCAGCAGCTTCGGCAACGCCACCATGCCGCGCTGGAGGAGGACACCCTGCCGGTGGACGAGGGTGCACCGGCCGAACAGCAGCACGCGGTACAGCAGCTGGAGGCGGCGATCCGCATGCTGCCGCCGCTGGACCGGGCATTGATGCTGCTGCACCTGGACGACCACGACCACCGCCAGATCGCCGACATTCTCGGCATCAGCACCGCCAACGTGTCCACCCGCCTGCACCGCCTGCGCCAGCAGTTGCGCGCGCGTTTCGACCCCACCGCCTGAGGCCATCGCCATGCATACCGACCCACTCAAGCAGCTGTGGCACCAGGCCGGCGGCGACGCCGACGACAGCGAGGCGACCGCCGCGCTGAACAGCTGGCGACGCCACCGGCAGAACGCCGCGCAGCGCCAGTTGTCTGCGTTCAGTGCGGTGCAGGTGATGCAGCTGCTGTTCTGGCTGGCGCTGTCGATCTATTGCGGCAGCGTGTGGTGGCAGCAGCCGCCGCTGGCGGTGATGCTCAGCGCCGTGGCGCTGCACGTCTACTGCGTGGCGGTGATCATCGTCAGCGCGGCCCGGCTGCACCTGCGCGGGCAGCTGCAGCCCGACCAGCCGGTGCTGCAGCAGTCCCGGCAGCTGGCGTTGCTGCGCATGCAGACCGCCGCCGGCGAACTGCTGCTGGGGCTGCCCTGGTGCTGGCTGTGGCTGGCGGTGCCGGTGCTGGTGGCATGGCAGGCCTGGGGCATCGACCTGTCCGCGTTCGCCGCACGCGCGTTGTTGATCTCGCTGGTGGCCGGGGCGGCGCTGATGACCGCCCTGCTGCTCCTGGCCCGGCGTTGGCAGCGTCAGGCGCCGGAATCCGCCCGCCTGCAGCGCGCGATCGATGCCTTGTCCGGGCGCCGCCTGGCCGGCGCACGCGCAGAGCTGGAGGCGCTGCGCGACTGGAACGCCCGCTGATAGACCGCGACCCGGTCAGTGGGCCGCTTTCTTGCCGCGCAGCTTCTGGAACCCCATCACCGCGGCCAGCACGATCGCACCGGCGATCACGCCCACCACCATGTTGCCCAGCGCGTTGACCAACCACCCCCACTGGCCTTCCCCACCCAGCGCGACCACGGCATGGTGCAGCGCCGGCACGTTGTGCACCAGGATGCCGCCCCCCACCAGGAACATCGCCGCGGTGCCGGCCACCGACAGGAACTTCATCAGCCAGGGCGCGGTGATCAGCAGGCCACGGCCGAAGGCCGCCAGGGCGGCGCCCTTGCGCGACAGGTACAGGCCCAGGTCGTCCAGCTTCACGATGCCGGCCACCAAGCCGTAGACGAACACCGTCATGGCCAGCGCAATCACCACCAGCGCAGTGACCTGGTTGAGGAACGGCGCGGCCGACACCACGCCCAGCGACAGCACGATGATCTCGGCCGACAGGATGAAGTCGGTGCGCACCGCGCCTTTCACCTTTTCGCCTTCCCAGGCCACCATGTCGACCTTCTCGTCGGCCAGCGCCTTGACCCGTTCGGCCTTGTGCTGCTCGTCCTCCTGCTTGGAATGCAGGAAGCGGTGCGCCAGCTTCTCCACGCCTTCGTAGCAGAGGAACGCGCCGCCGATCATCATCAGCGGCACCACGATCGGCACCGGGTAGCCCTTGCCGCGCAGCCAGGCCTCCAGCGCGCTGATCGCCAGCGCGGCCGGCACCAGGATCGCCTTGTTCACCAGCGAGCCCTTGGCCACCGCCCACACCACCGGCAGCTCGCGGTTGGCATTGACCCCGGTGACCTGCTGCGCGTTCAGCGCCAGGTCGTCGCCCAGCACGCCGGCGGTTTTCTTGGCCGCGACCTTGGTCAGGACCGACACGTCGTCCAACAGCGTGGCAATGTCATCGAGCAACGCAAACAGGCTGGCACCGGCCATGGCAATCCAATAGATCAAGCGGGAAGCGTGGATTCTGCCCGATCCTGGCCTGTTCGCGGTAGATGCCGGTGGATTCACCGCCCCACCACCTGCCCGCCCGCACACTGCCGGGGACACTTGTCCTGGAGCCCTGCTTGAATACCACGCCCGTCGCCCCTGGCTCGCCATCGCTGGTAAAAGGCATGAACCGCCGCAGCCAGATCCTGCGCCTGCTGCTGCGTTACCGGAACTCCGGGGTGTTTTCGGGCATGAACCTGGACGCCCGCGCGGTGCACGACGTGCCGCCGGAGGGTAATCCGGAGCAGTTTGTCACCGACCTGGAATCGCTCGGCCCCACCTTCGTCAAGCTGGGGCAGATGCTGTCCACCCGCCCGGACATGGTGCCGGTGGAATTTGCCACCGCGCTGGAACGCATGCAGGAAAAGGTGGCCCCGATTCCGGTCGAGCGCATTTCACAGATCATCGAGCAGGAGCTGGGCGCGTCGGTGTCCAAGCTGTTTGCCAGCTTCGACCCGGTGCCGCTGGGGTGTGCCTCCATTGCGCAGGTGCACCGCGCGCAGCTGCATGATGGCCGCGAGGTGGCGGTAAAGGTGCAGAAGCCGGAAGTCGCCGCGCAGCTGCGCTCGGACCTGGAGGTGCTGCGCAGCTTCGCGCTGGCCGCCGACCATCTCACCCAGGTCGGCCGCCGGGTCCGCCTGCGCGACTGGCTCAACGAGTTCGCCAAGACCTTGATGCAGGAGCTGGACTACCAGGCCGAGGCAGAAAACCTGCAGCGCTTCGGCCAGCACCTCAAGCCGTTCAAGCCGCTGTGGGTGCCGCAGCCGATCTGGGACTACTGCAGCCACCGCGTGCTGACCATGGAGCTGGCCAACGGCGTGCGGGTGGACATGATTCCCGACGTGCGCCGCACCGAAGAGCCGATGGCGCCGCTTGCCGCCGCGTTGATCCGCGGCTACATCGACCAGATCTTCGTGCATGGCGAGATCCACGCCGACCCGCACCCGGGCAACCTGCGCGTCACCCCGCAGGGTCGCCTGGCCATCTTCGACCTGGGCATGGTCGCGCACATGCCGCCGCGCCTGCGCGAGCGCCTGCTCAAGCTGCTGTTCGCCGCCGTGGACGGACGTGGCGAGGAAGTGGCCGACGAGATCATCGGCATCAGTACCCGCCTGGAATCGTTCGACGAAGAACGCTACCTGCGCGAAACCGGGCAGATGATCGCGCGCTATGCGGCCAACACCAGTTTCTCCGAGGGCCGCGTGGTGCTCGACCTGGTCCGCATCGCCACCGCCAGCGGGCTGCGCACGCCGCCGGAACTGAGCCTGCTCGGCAAGGCACTGCTGAACCTGGAAACGGTGTGCCGGCTGCTGTCGCCCGACCTGGACACCCGCCGCATCGTGGAAAAACAGCTGCAGCACGTGATGCGTGCGCGCCTGAAGAAATCGCTGTCGGCGGCCAACCTGGCCAGCGAAGCGATGGAGATACAGCAGCTGCTGCGCGAAGGGCCGCGCAAGATGTCCGACATCCTTGCCCTGCTGGCCGAGAACCGCCTGCAGATGAAGGTGACCGGGCTGGAAGAATCACGGCTGATGGAAAACCTGCAGAAGATCGCCAACCGCGTGTCGGCCGGCATTGTTACCGCCGCGTTGATTCTTGCTGCGGCGATGATGATGAAAGTGGATACCGGCTGGCACCTGTTCGGCTATCCCGCCATCGCATTCACCTTGATGTTGATCGGCGTGGCACTGGGCCTGGGCATCATCCTCAGCGCGCTGATCTTTGATCGTCGTGCACGCTCGAAGGAAGAGCGCGGCCATCGGTGATGTTGCGATGCCGTGCATTTCTTCACGTGCGTTTTACACCTGAAAACACGATGCGTTGTAACGCGGCTTCAGCATCCTGAAACAAACATTTCAGTCAGGTTCGTGCATGCATGATCGGGTCATCGGCTTGTCATGCAGGTGTGGTTGGACAGCCGGTCGGATGGGAAATACGTCGTCATGACGTCCATCACCAACTGTCTCCACTACCGATACCGCCGATGCTCTGGATCCTGCTGCTGACTCTGTTGCTGCTCTCCTGGTTACTGCTCGCCTCGCGCAAGTGGATATGGTGGAAGGCCAGCCTGATGTCACTGCTGCTGGTGCTGCTGAGTACGTGGTGGTTGATCAACAAGTTGTCCGGCGATGGGCTCAATGCAGCCACGCTGTATCACCTGGGCGCCGACATGGAAGGCGCCGGCGTGGCCGATTTCAAGGGCTACATCGCCGCCTACATCGCACTGCTGCTGGTGTCGCTGCTGCCGCTGGCGGCCGCACGCATGCAGCGCTGGCGCCGCATCGAACACGGCAAGGCAGTGTTCGGGGGTTTCGTCGCGATGTGGCTGGTGGCCATTGCGGTCAGCCCGCTGTACAGCGACGGCCTGCGCCTGTACCAGCAGATGCGCCCGGTGGATTACACCGTGATTGCGCCCGAGTACAAAATTCCGCAACAGGCGCTGGCCAAGCCGCGCAACATCGTGTGGATCTACGGTGAAAGCCTGGAGCGCACCTACCTCGACGAAACCACCTTCCCCGGCCTGATGCCCAACCTCAACCGGCTGGCCGGCCAGGCGCTGGATGTGCGTGGAGTAGTGTCTGCCGAGGGCGGTGGCTGGACCATCGCCGGCCTGGTGTCGTCGATGTGCGGCGTGCCGCTGACCACCGCCAAGGACGATGAGAACAGCATGGGCCGCATGGGCAGCTTCCTGCCCGAAGCAGTGTGCCTGGGCGACTACCTCAAGCAGCAGGGCTATACCAATCACTACCTGGGCGGCGCCAACGGGCAGTTCGCCGGCAAGGGCCAGTTCCTGGCCACGCACGGGTTCGACGCGGTGGATGACCTGGCCTGGTTCAAGACGCAGAAGGTGGCGCGCTCGCACTTCTCCACCTGGGGCGTGCACGACGACGTGCTGCTGGACAAGGCCTATGACCGCTTCGAGCAGCTGTCCAAGGCTGGCCAGCCGTTCATGCTGACCACGCTCACCATGGACACCCACCACCCGGCCGGGCACCTGCCGGTGGCCTGCAAGCGCACCCGCTACCAGAGCGAATACGGCAACATCGGCCTGCTCAACGCGCTCAAGTGCACCGACGGCCTGATCTCCAAGCTGGTCGATCGCATCCAGGCCAGCCCGTATGGCGAAGACACCCTGATCGTGATCGCCTCCGATCACCTGGCCATGCCCAACGACCTCAGCCATGTGCTGGCCAAGCAGAAGCGCGAGAACCTGCTGCTGTTCCTGGGCAAGGACATCGCCCCGCGCCAGCTGGCGGCCACCGCCGGTTCCACGTTGGATTCCGGTGCCACGCTGCTCAGCCTGATCGACCCGGGCATCAAGGCGATCGGCTTCGGCCGCTCGCTGCTGGATCCCGAACGCACCGACAGTGCCAGCGCCGCCGCGCTGCGTGACAACGGCAAGGACTACCCCCGTTACCTGGCCTTCTCGCGTTCGCTGTGGCTGGGCGACAAGACCCGCCAGCTGCGCATCGATGACGACAACCAGGTGGTGATCGGCCTGCAGCATGTGCAGCCGCCGGTACTGCTGGAGTACGACAAGCAGTTCGACCTGAAGTCGGTGTACCTGGAGAACACCTCCAAGCAGTTCGATGATGCCGACCCGGCCAACACGCTGGCCTACGTGGACCGCTGTACCGCATTCGAGGACGGCTCGGCCGATGGCGACTGGTGCGCGATGCTGGTCAACCGTGACAAGGGCATCAAGCTGTACCGCGACGATGCGCTGCGCACCGGCTTCGCGGTGGATGGTCCGCTGGAGCCGTTCAATGGCCCGCGCCCGAGCATCCGCCAGGCGCACATGATCACCCAGAAGGGCCGCCGCACCCGCGCGGGCCAGTACATGCTGCAGTTCGTGGCCAAGCAGTCGCCTGATCGCGGGTTCTGGATCGAAGCGGTGTCCTCGCAGCGCAAGGTGGTGGTGGCCCAGCAGTGGGTACAGCCCGATGCCGACGGCCGCATCAGCGTGCCGTTCGGCCTGGACCACGAAGTGGACGACCTGGAGATCCGCGCGTGGTTGAACCACGCCGAGAAGCTGGCCGTGGACAACTTCGCCCTGGTGCCCTCGCGCCGCAGCAACCGCGGGTAAGCATGCGGCGGGTGCCGACCGTTGGTCGGCATGCCTTGGCCTGGCCTGATCGTGGTACCGACCAATGGTCGGTACCTACCGCGACAGGGTCGTCACCTAACCCTGCGGTTCCTGCGGCGCGGCCGGATCGCGGACCAGGTGGATGTCGGTCGGCGAGGACAGCGCGATATGCGCCGCCGCGAACTTCTGCAGCATCGTGAAGTACAGGTCGCTGCGCACGCCATATACCGCGCGCGGGCCGGACACGTACGCAAAGCTGTTGATCGCTACCTGGCCGTTGGCGATCGAATCGATGAACACCGACGGTGCCGGCTCGGCCAGCACGCCCACGTGTTCGTTGTAGCAGTCCAGCAGGATCTGCCGCACCGCCGCCACGTCGGTGCTCAGCGGCACCGAGAACTGGATCTGGATGCGCCCCTGCGCATTGCCCATCGTCATGTTGCGGATGGTCTTGGTGATCAGCTCGGAGTTCGGCACGATCAGGGTGGATTTGTCGCCCACCTGGATCTCGGTGGAGCGCACGCTGATCCGCTTGATGTCGCCCTCCTGGTCGCCCAGCTTCACCCAGTCACCAATCTTCACCGGGCGCTCGGCCAGCAGGATCAGGCCGGACACGAAGTTCTGGGTGATCGCCTGCAGGCCGAAGCCGATACCCACCGACAGCGCACTGACCACCAGCGCCAGCTTTTCAAAGCCGATGCCCAGCGCGGTCAGCCCCCACAGCACCGCGGCGATGATGCCCAGGTAGCGGGTGACGGTACTGATGGAGTTGCGTGCCCCGGCGTCGAGGTCGGTCTTGGGCAGGTAGGTGTTGGTCAACCAGTTCTGGAAGGCCTGCATTACCGCCCACACCACCAGGAAGGCCAGCACCGCATACAGCACGCTGCTGGGCTTTAGCGTGGTGGTGCCGATGGTCAGCCCGTTGGACAGCGAGTCCATGGCGCTGAAGAACGTATTGAGGTTGCCGAAGGGCGCGGTCAACGCCAGCACCGCCAGCAGGATCACGCCGATGCGCAGCACCGCCGACAGCAGCACGCCGGCCTGTTCCACCTTGGCATCGTTGAGCCCGGTGGTCAGCACGATGCTCTTGCCTACCCGGCTGGTGGGCGACAGCAGCCACAGCGACAGGTCGTCGGCGAACTTCAGCAGCAACGAGGCGGCCAGCAGCACCACCGCGCCCCACACCAGCTGCTGGGCCACGAACAGCGCCAGGTTGAGGTAGCCCAGCAGCGTGGCGATCACCGCCGCGGCCACCACCACATGCCCGGCCAGCCGCGCCAGCACGATCCAGCCGCTCCTGCGCACCGGCGCCTTGGGCTGCTTCGCGCCGGAATCGGTCTGCGCGTCGAGTTTGGCCTGGGCCTCATCGGTCTGGCGACGGTGCAGGCGCGCCAGCGACACCAGAATGGCCACGATCAGCGCCATGTAGGTGATCGCGATCAGGCCGTCCACCGCCACCGTGGTGATCTCACTGGTGCGCGAGGCCCGGTTGATCTCCACCAGCAGGATGCTCAGGAAGGTCAGCCCCGCCGCGCCCCAGGCGTATTTGCGCAGCCGCCATGCTGCGGTGTCATCCAGGCTCAGCAGGCGCCAGGACGGTCGCTTGGGCACCAGCAGACAGGCGCTGAGCGCGGTGATGAAGGCCGCCACGAACGTGGCCACCTGGAAATGCAGCGCCAGCTGCTGCAACCGCGGCGGAATCGCCCCGATGGCGTCCAGCGCAGCCACCAGCACCACGACCGCGAAGCCCGGCAGCAGCGTGCCCACCGCCAGCAGCCACACCGCCAGCCCGGACCGACGCAGGCGCCCGTCGGGTGCACGCTCGGAGGCGGCATAGCGGCGGCCGGCGGCGCGCAGCCACAGCCGCAGCGGGAAGAACATCAGCAGCGCCAGCGCCAGCCCGGTCAGCGGCGTGCCCCAGCCGTGTTCGGCAATCGCCTTGCGTGCCGCGGTCTCGCCCAAGCGGTACAGCACCACCAGCCGCGAATAGTCGGCCGGCACGTGCACCGCGAACTGCTTCCACAACGACGGCGACAGCGGCGAGTTGACCTTGCGCGCAAGGTCCTCGCTGAACTGGGTGACGCGCATCTTTTCAATGTCCGCGCCCACCTGCTTGGCATCGCCGGCCAACAGCTTGGCCCGTGCAATGGCCGAAGCAAGGTCACTACGCTGCTGGTTCAACGCCTTGCGCTGGGCGGCGATATCGCGTGCCTCGGTGGTGCCTTCCACCACCTCGCCCAGTTGGGCCACGCGGGCATCCACCTGCTCCAGCTGGGGCTGCAGGGCATTGCGCGCCGCATCGGCGTCGCGCTGCACGGCCAGCGCCCGGTCGGACAGGGTCTTGAGTGTATCGGGGGTATCGGCCGTCTCGACCGCGGCCTGGATCTGCTTCAGGTCCTTGCCGGCTTGTGCCAGCTGGGCGATCGGATCATCGGCGGCGGCATCATCGCCCTGGGCCAGCGCCAAGGGCGCCATGCTCAACCAGGTGCACAGCATCAACCAGGCCAGTGGCCGCAGGAAGGAACGGAAAGGACGGGAAGACAAGCCGGCGCACCACGGGATTCGCGCGGACCACCGCGCCTGCGCGAACTATAAACCGGGGTGCGTTCACGCCGGGTATGCACCCGGCACCCCGTCCTCAGTACTTCAGGCGCAGCTCTTCCACCTGCGGTCGCAGGCTGGCATACCAGTCCTGGAATTCCTCTTCGCTGATCTCATCGGGCGCATACACGGCCACCTCGTCCCAGGCGTGGTCGGTGGGCAACGGCTGGCGTGGGCCGGCGCGCAGCGAGTACGCCACGCCGTCGTGGTCCACCACGTCCTCGGCCGCCTCCCAGCGCGCGCGGGCAAAATCGGTCGGGCTCTTGAGCAGGATCACGTGGTACATCGGCATCTCCATCGCAGTGAACAACAGGCAGGCATCGCCCGGCCACAGAATAGCGCCGCCTGCCGCGCCGGTGCATCCCGCACAGGCAACGCAACGTTCTCCACGCCGCGCCTGCGCCGGCTTCACCTACCCGTGGCGGTGGGCGCGGCATGGTGGCTGCACCTTCTCTTCGCGCACCCCATGAACACACACGCCGACCTCAAGACCGTTCCGGACCTCAAGCTGCCGCGCTACCTGGGCACCTGGTATGAAATCGCCCGCCTGCCGATGAAGCATGAGCCGGACGGGTGCACCGACGTGTCGGCGCACTACAGCCTGAAGGAGAACGGCCACGTGGCCGTGCTCAACCGCTGCCGCATGGACGGGGAGATTGAGGAAGCCGAAGGCGAAGCCTGCCCGGTGGACAACGACAGCGCGCGGCTGGAAGTCAGCTTCCTGCCCAAGGGACTGCGCTGGCTTCCCTTCACCAAGGGCGACTACTGGGTGATCCAGGTGGCACCGGACTACAGCGTCGCGCTGGTCGGCAGCCCCGACCGCAAGTACCTGTGGCTGCTGTCGCGCAGCCCTACCCTCGATACCACCGTGCAGGACCACTACCTGGCCCAGGCCCGTCAGCAGGGCTTTGACCTGGGGCCGCTGATCCAGACCCCGCATACCGGCCACCCCACCGCCTGAGCCCCGCATGGACCTCAAAAGTGGTTACCCGTTCTGGGCGGTGCGCAACGGGTTGATGCACGCCTTCCCGCCCCTGCGCGACGACGTGCAGTGCGATGTCCTGGTGGTAGGCGGCGGTATCACCGGTGCGTTGATCGCCAACGAACTGTGCGCCAACGGCCACGATGTCGCGTTGATCGAACAACGCGACATCGGCTGGGGCAGCACCGCCGCCAGTACCGCGCTGCTGCAGTACGAGATCGACACCCACCTGATCGACCTGGCCCGGCAGTACGGTGAAACCGCCGCCGTGCAGGCCTACCAGGCGTGCGCTGCGGCAATTCCCGCGTTGCGCGAGGTGGCCCGTGGGCTCAAGGGGGTGGATTGCCATCCCATGCACAGCCTGTACTACGCCAGCAAACGCCGGCACCGCGCCGTGCTGCAGGAGGAGTTCGCGTTGCGCCAGCGGCATGGTTTCGACGTGCGCTGGCTGGATCGTGAGGCGGTGCAGGACGAATTCAGCCTGGACGCGCCGGGCGCCATCCTCAGCGGGCTGGCGGCCCGCGTGGATCCCTACTGCCTGACCTACCGCCTGCTGGCGCGGCTGCAGAAGAACGGCTGCCAAGTGCATGACCGCACCACGCTGGCCACCTTGGAACCCACCGCGCGCGGCGTGACCGCCACCACCGTCGAGGGCGTGCGCATCCGCTGCGGCCATGTGGTGATGGCCGCCGGCTACGCCAACCAGCAGTGGCTGTCCTCGTCGGTGGCGCGCAACCGCAGCAGCTACGCCTTCATCACCGACCCGATCCCGGAGGACCTGCTGGGGCCACTGGCCCAGACCATGGTCTGGGAGTCCGCGCGGCCGTACCTGTACATGCGCAGCACCGGCGACCAGCGCCTGCTGATCGGCGGCGAGGACGATGCGGTGGATATTCCGGCCCGGCGCGACCGGCGCGTGGAGGCCAAGGCCGCGCGCCTGCTGAAGAAGGTCGGCGCGCTGTTCCCGCACCTGCCGCTGCAGCCGGCCTTCTCCTGGGCCGGCACCTTTGCCGAAACCGCCGACGGCCTGCCCTTCTTCGGCCCCCACAAGCAATGGGGCCCGCGGGTCCTGTTCGGCATGGCCTACGGTGGCAACGGCATCACCTACTCGATGATCGGCGCCGGCCTGCTGCGTGCCCGCATCGAACGCCGCAGGCACCCGCTGGCCGCGCTGTTCGGGTTCGAGCGGCTGGAGTAAAGTTCCCTTGGAAGCGCTGCCATGACAGGCATCGTTCAAGCAGCCGGTGATAGCGTCAGCGCTGTCGGCGGCCTGCGTGCTGCCCGTCCGTTCCGGAGCCCACCATGATCCGCTCGCTTTCGCTGCTGCTGTGCCTGCTTGCCCCCGGGGTTGCCCTGGCTCAGTCCGCGGCAGGGGCCACCGGCCCGCAGTCGGCGACCGGTCTCAACCTGGCTGTCCCGCAGGCGCCCATGCAGTACCTGGGCGATGGGTCGCTGCGCGGCGACCCGCCCGGCACCTTCTACGGCGACAAGAGCGGCCGCCGCCTGAGCGACCGGGGCGCGGCCAACGGCATCGCCGATGTCACCGACGACAAGCTGCGGGTCAACGGCAGCATCACCACCGGTATCGGCTACGCCAAGAACTTCGGCAATACGCACTACAACGCGGCCGAATTGAACCTCAACAAGAACTACACCACCGACGAAGGCAAGACCCACAACGTCAACGTGAACATCCGCGTCAGCGAGGGCAAGGGTCCGGGCTTCGGCCCCTACGGTGGGTACGGCGGTTATGGCTACGGCCCCGGCCCGGGGTACTGGGATTACCCGCCTCCGTACGGCTGGTGAGGTAGCTCCACCACAGCGAAACGGCCGGGCTCCCCGGCCGTTTCTGCATCCGCGTCATCTGCGGCGCGGTGCTCAGTCCCACCAGCCTTCACGCTTGCTCGACAACACGCGCCCGTCGTGGCCGCTCATGCGCACTTCCACGCGCTGGTTGCGCGCGTTGCGGGCCTCCAGCTTCCAGGTGGCACCGTCGCGTTCGAACGACTCCACCTGGCGGAAGCCGGCCTTCTGGGCCACGGCCAGGATCTGCCCGGCATCGAGCAGGGCGCGGGGGCTGCGCGGGTCGAAGATCTCGCCAGTGGCCGGGTCCACGATCACTTCTTCGAAGCTGCCATCGGCACGGGTGACGTCTGCTTCCCACAAACCGTCGTCGCGTTCCAGCTCGTGCACCTGGGTGTAACCGGCGGCGCGCAGCTTGGCCTGCACGTCGGCAGCGCTCAGCTCGGCGGCCAAGGCCGGGGTGGACACCAGCGCGGTGGCAAGGGCGGCGGCCAGGATCAGCTTGTTCATGGGGGTCTCCAGAAGGGGCCGGTCGATTCCGGCACCGCCAGTCTGGCAAGCGCACTTAAGCGGACCATGAGCCCGGCTGTTAGGCACTGTTTAGACACACCGCGTATACCGTGTGCATGCCTTTTACCGCCTCCCTGTTGTTGCCCGTGCTGCTGGCGTTAAGCCCGCAGGAGCCCGTGCGCGTGCACGAGGGCGGCAGCCGCCAGCAGGAGGCGGTGCGCCAGGCCGTGCGCCAGGGCCGCCTGGTGCCGCTGCAGCAGGTGGTGGCCGACGCGTTGCGCCGCTACCCCGGCAAGCTGGTGGAAGTGGAACTGGATGACGGCACGTACGAGATCGAGATCCTCGGCGCCAACGGCGTGGTGATGGAGCTGGATTACGATGCGGCTACCGGGCGCCTGTTGAAGATGGAAGAAGATTGATGCGGATCCTGCTTGCCGAGGACGATGCCCTGCTGGCCAACCGGCTGCAGACCCTGTTGGAAGAAGCCGGCTACCTGGTGCTGCACAGCGCCGAGGGTCGCCAGGCCGAAGAGCTCGGCCAGATCGAGGACATCGCCGCGGCGGTGGTCGACCTGGGCCTGCCGGGGCTGGATGGCCTGAGCATCATCGAGCGCTGGCGCCAGGCCGGGCGCGGCTTCCCGGTGCTGGTGCTGACCGCCCGGGCGCGCTGGCACGACAAGCTGGCCGGCTTCGATGCCGGGGCCGACGATTACCTGACCAAACCGTTCCAGCCCGAAGAACTGCTGCTGCGCCTGCGTGCGCTGATCCGGCGCAGCGCCGGCCATGCCAGCCCGCGCCTGCAATGCGGGCCGCTGCTGCTGGACGTCAACGCCGGCCGCTTCGAGCTGGACGGCGAACTGCTGCACCTGAGCCCGCAGGAGCAGCGCATCCTGAGCTACTTCCTGCACCATCCCGACGTGGTGATCAGCCGCTCGCGGTTGGGCGAGCATGTGTACGAGGCCGGCTTCGACCCCGATTCCAACACGCTGGACGTGCTGATCGGACGGATCCGCCGCAAGCTGGGCAGCGACCTCATCCATACCCATCGCGGGCAGGGCTTCCGCCTGTCGGCGCAGCCATGAACACCGGCTCGCTGCGTACCCGCCTGCTGCTCGCCGGTGGCGTGGGCCTGGTGCTGGTGTCGGCGCTGGCCACCTGGTGGCTGGGGGCGATGTACGAGCGCTCGGCACGCAGCGCACTGGACCAGCGCCTCGGCAACGAACTGATCGCCGTGCTGGCGCTGGCCGAGAGCGATGCGCAGGGCCGCCTGCAGCTGCGCCGCGAACTGTTCGACGAACGCTACCAGCGGGTGTTTTCCGGCACCTACTGGCAGGTGCAGGACGCCCAGGGCCAGCCGCTGGGGCAATCGCGCTCGTTGTGGGATGAAACCCTGACCACCCCGGCGACGCTGCGCACCGGCCCGGCGCAGGCCTTCGACACCACCGGCCCGCTGCAGGCCCCGCTGCGTGCGCTGGCCCAGCAGGTCACGTTGCCGCGGGTGCCCACGCCGCTGCGCGTGGTGGTAGCCACCGACCGCAGCGATCTGGACGCCCAGGTCAGCGCGTTCCGCCAGCGCACGGCCCTGGCGCTGGCCGTGCTGGTGGCCCTGTGGTTCGCGGTGCTGGTCACCCAGGTGCATTACGGCCTGCGCCCGCTGGCCGACCTGAGCCGCATCGCCGGCCAGGTCCGCAACGGCGAGAACGTGCGCTTTCCGCAGCAGGGGCTGGTCAAGGAAGTGGCGCCCCTGGCGGTGCAGCTCAACGACCTGCTGGACCACCATCAGCGCATGGTGGTGCGTGCGCGCCGCAGTGCCGAGGACCTTGCGCACGCCTTGAAGACGCCGCTGACGGTGCTGATGACCGAAGCCGAGGGCGATGGCAGCGACTGGCGCCAGACCCTGCGCAGCGAAACCGCGCGCATGCAGGCCAGCATCGAGCGCTACCTGGCCGCCGGGATCGGCGCCGACAGCCAGCAGCGCACCGTGGTGGCGCCGGTGATGGGCGCGCTGTGCAGCCTCATGCAGCGCGTGCACAACGAGCGCGGGCTGGTGTTCGAACAGGACCCGGATGCGCAGGGGCTGTTTGCCGGGGCGCGCGAAGACCTGGAGGAAATGCTCGGCAACCTGCTCGACAATGCCGGCAAGTGGGCCGCGCACACGGTGCGTGTCAGCGTGCGCCACGAGGGCAACAAACTGCACCTCCGCGTGGAGGACGATGGCCCGGGCTTGCCCGACGCGGAGCTGCAGCACGTGCTCGAGCGTGGCGTGCGGCTGGACCAGCGCGCGGCCGGCAGCGGCCTGGGCCTGGCGATCGTGGCCGACATCGCCGAGAGTTACGGTGGCAGCTTGGTGCTGGCCAATACGCACCCGGGGTTGAGGGCGACGTTGTCGTTGCCGGCAGGCTGACCCGCCGCCGGGTGGCGCCGACCGTTGGTCGGCTGCGTTTTGCGGACAACCGAACGCGCCCGTGTGTGCGGCAGCCGACCAACGGTCGGCTCTACCCCGGGGAGGAAATCGCGCACCGCTCGTAGAGCCGACCGTTGGTCGGCTGCGTTTTGTGGACAACCGGACGTGCCCGTGTGTGCGGCAGCCGACCAACGGTCGGCTCTGCCCGGGGTGTGTTTCAACGGGCCTGGTGCATCCACCAGCAATCGATGGCGTCGAGCACGATGTGGATCATGAGGCCGATGCCGAACAGCCGGGTTTTCTTCGGCACGCACAGGCCCGCATACACCGCAATCGCCGGTGCGGTATGCAGGGGATGGAAGCCGATGCTGCAGCGGTTCGGGGCGTAGATCGGGTCGGCCAGCAGGTGGTCGAGGTCGATGATCCAGCCCAGCAACAGCAGCGCCCACGCCGACAGGAAGCGTTTGCGCCAGAACATCCACGCCAGCAACGCCGGCACGGCGGCATGCAGGACGAGGTGGAAGATGGCGCGCGCGCTCATGGGGTGTGGGGTGCCTTGCAATGACCGCCGGGCAGCGTCCGGCGCTACGTGAACGGGTGTGGCCCGAACACCAGCACCCGTCACCTTCGGCTCAGACCAGCGGCTCGTCGGACAGGTAGGTGTACCCGGTCAGACCCGCTTCCAGCGCGTCGGACAGTTCCTGTGCACGCGCCGGCGACAGCTTCGCCGCCGCCACGCGTTCGGCATAGCTGGCACGCAGGTCGGCCAGGCTGTAGCCCACGTAGTCCAGCATCACATCGGTGGTATCACCGCGGCGCTGCTGGGTGATCGCGTAGCCATCGGCGTCGGCCAGCACTTCCACCGCGTCGGTGTCGCCGAACAGGTTGTGGATGTCGCCCAGGATTTCCTGGTACGCGCCCACCATGAAGAACGCGATGCGGTAGCTCTCGCCCGGGTTCAGCGCGTGCAGCGGCAGCGAGCTGTCCAGGCTCTCGTTCTCGACGTAGGTCTTGACCATGCCATCGGAATCGCAGGTCATGTCGGCAATGATGCCGCGGCGCTGCGGCTGTTCGTTCAGGCGCTCGATCGGCACGATCGGGAACACCTGGTCGATCGCCCACGCATCGGGAATCGACTCGAACACACTGAAGTTGACGAAGTACTTGTCCACCAGGCGTTCGTTCAACTCGTCCAGCGCCGGGCGATGGCTCTTCTCGTCGTAGCTCAGGCGCGCACGCACCGCATGGGCAATGGCGTAGAACAGGTCATCGATGCGCGCCCGCTGCGGCAGGTCGATCTGGCCCAGCGCATAGCTGGACAGGCCTTCGGCATGGAAGTGCTGCGCTTCCTGGAACAGCTCCACCGCCGGGCGCACGTCCAGGTCGTCGTGGATCTCGCGCAGGTGGCGGATCGCCGCCGGCTCGTCGTCGTGCTGGTCCGGCACGCGGCCTTCCTGCGCCTCTTCCACCTCGGACACGTTGGCAATCAGCACCGCGTGGTGCGCGGTCATCGCGCGGCCGCACTCGGTAACGATGCGCGGCGGGGTCAGGCCGTGCTCTTCGCAGGCATTGGCCAGCGGCTGCACAATGTTGCTGGCGTACGAGTTCAGCCCGTAGTTGATCGAGCAGAAGCTGCGCGAGCGGGTGCCTTCGTAATCCACGCCCAGGCCGCCGCCCACGTCCACGTGGGTGATCTTCGCGCCCAGGCGCGACAGTTCCACGAAATAGCGGGTGGCTTCGCGCATGCCGTTGGCGATGTCGCGCACGTTGGAGATCTGCGAGCCCATGTGGAAATGCAGCAGGCTCAGGCAGTCGGCGTATTCGGTATCGCGCAGCGACTTCCACAGGTCCAGCAGCTGGCGCGGGGACAGGCCGAACTTGGCCTTGTCGCCGCCGCTGTTCTGCCACTTGCCCGCGCCCAGCGAGGCCAGGCGCATGCGCACGCCCAGGCCCGGCTTCACGTCCAGCGCCTTGGATTCCTCCAGCACCAGCTTCAGCTCGGACGGCTTTTCGATGACGATGAAGGTCTGCAGGCCCAGCTTGCGGCCGATCAGGGCCAGGCGGATGTACTCGCGGTCCTTGTAGCCATTGCAGACAATCAGCCCGCCCGGGCGCGACAGCGCCAGCACGGCCATCAGCTCGGGCTTGCTGCCCGCTTCCAGGCCGAAGCCCTCGCCGTGGTGGCTGGCCAGGGTGCCGGCCACGCCGCGGTGCTGGTTGACCTTGATCGGGTACACGGCGGTGTAGCCGCCCGGGTACTCCCAATCGGCCTGGGCCTGCGCGAACGCGGCCTGCAGCTTGCCCAGGCGCTGGCCCAGGATGTCCGGGAAGCGCACCAGCAGCGGCAGCTTGGCGCCGGCCTCGCGGGCGGCGTCCACGATCTTGGGCAAGGACACCACCGGGCCGTCCTGGCCAGTCGGTCTCACCACCATGTGTCCTGCCTGATCCACGTCGAAGTAACCATCCGCCCAATGCGGAATCGAGTAGGTCTTGCGGGCTTGGTCGAGGGACCAATCGGTCATTTCAGTGGGCCTGGTTGGTAAAAAAGGGGGTGCATGATAACGCCTATGTGGCGACAGCTCCGTTATCATGCGCGCCCGCGCCCGTGCTCAGGCTTGAAACCTGAACGGGCCAACCCGTCCGGACGTGGCTTGCGCCACGCGGCACCGCCGCCAGCCCGGCTCCAACACCCATCCGAACAGGACTGCTATTCCATGACTGACAACAACAACTGGTACATCGAGCACTTCGAGCGCACCGGCTCGGCCATCGGCTACCGCCTGACCGGCAAGCTGGACGAAGTGCAGTCGCCGTTCCAGAAGATCGAGATCTTCGCGACCACCGACTGGGGCAACCTGATGACCATCGATGGCGCCATCATGCTGACCAGCAAGGACAACTTCTTCTACCACGAGATGATCAGCCACCCGGTGCTGTTCACCCACGCCGCGCCCAAGCGCGTGGTCATCATCGGCGGCGGCGACTGCGGCACCCTGCGCGAAGTGCTCAAGCACAAGGGCGTGGAGAGCGTGACCCAGTGCGACATCGACGAGCAGGTCACCGTCATGGCCCGCAAGCACTTCCCGGAGCTGTGCGATTCCAACGACGACCCGCGCGCCGAACTGATGTTCGACGACGGCGTGGCCTACATGGCCAACTGCCCGGCCGGCAGCGTGGACGTGGTGATCGTCGACTCCACCGACCCGGTCGGCCCGGGCGAAGGCCTGTTCAACAAGGCCTTCTACGAGAGCTGCTTCAAGGCGCTCAAGGACGACGGCATCCTGGTGCAGCAGTCCGAATCGCCGCTGATGCAGCTGGACCTGATCAACGAAATGCGCACCGAGATGGGCAAGGCGGGCTTCGGTTCGTTCAAGACCCTGCCGTTCCCGCAGCCGTGTTACCCGACCGGCTGGTGGAGCGTCACCCTGGCCCGCAAGGGCGAGAGCAGCTTCGACTTCCGCCAGGCCGATGCGGCCGCCAAGTCCTTCGACACGCTGTACTACACCGCCGCGCTGCACACCGGCGTGCTGGTGACCCCGCCGTTCGTGGCTTCAGCCCTGAAGGGCTGAAGCGCCGAGCGCCGGAGCCGATTGCTGCCGCGGCCAGCCGACCAACGGTCGGCTCTACCGGTTGGCTTCGGGCCCGGCGTTGATCGTTGGGGGCCGGCGTTGAAGGGGTAGGCACCCACCGTTGGTCGGTGCGCCCTGTAACCGCGATGCAGGCGGACAAACAAAAAACCCGCGCTGGCGACAGCGCGGGTTTTTTGCGTTTCCGGTAGTGCCGGCCGCTGGCCGGCAACCCCATGAACCCAAGGCCTCAGATCGCCCAGATCCCGGCAATCACCGCCAACACCAGGCCCCACTTGATCACCTGGTAGGCCACCACGCTGCGCTCGCGCAGCGCCTTGGCCTTCAGCCGCACCTTGTACACGCCGCCAAACGCCTTGTTGACCCCACCGGTGGGGTCGCCCGGCAGGTTCGGCGAGGCGCCACCGGCCAGCAGCGTGGACGCCACCGCGCGGTTGAACAGGCCCGGCAGGCCGAAGCGCAGCGGGCGGGCGATGTCGCAGAACAGGATCACCCGGTCATCGGGTGTCTCATTGTGCGCGTGGTGGATGTAGGTCTCGTCGAACATCATCCACTCGCCATCGCGCCAGCTCTTCTTGATGCCGTCCACCACGATGTAGCAGCCATCGTCGTTGGGCGTGGTCAGGCCCAGGTGCAGGCGCAGCGAACCGGCGAACGGGTCGCGGTGCGGGCGCAGCTCGCTGCCCGAGGGCAGCTGGGCGAACATCGCCGCGCGCACGTCCGGCAGCGACTCCAGCAGCGCGGTGGTCTTCGGGCACAGCGCCTTGGCCGACGGATGCGACGGGCCGTACCACTTCAGGTAGAAGCGCTTCCAGCCGCGGCGGAAGAACGAATTGAAGCCGGCATCGTTGAACGTGCTGGACGCGGCGATCTTGTCCGCATCGCGCAGCGCCAGCGCCTCGTCGCGGATCATCTGCCAGTTCTGGCGCAGCGGCTCCAGCTGCGGAAACTCCTGGCCCGGGTCCAGGAACGGCGTGGTCGGCACCTTCGAGAACATGTACATAATCACGTTGATGGGGGCCATGAAGCTGGAGTGGTCCAGCAACTGCCGGGACCAGCGCGCGCGCACCTTGCCGCGGAAATGGATGTACAGCACGCAGGCGATGAACAGCGCTGCCAGCACGATCTTGGTCATCAGTCTTCCTCCGGCAGGGCCGGAACCGAAAAGTGGGGGCGATGCACGGCAGAAACCGGCACCGATACGGCGGCAGGGGGGCGGGGACGTGCCAGAGAGGGGCGGCCGCCCATGTCGCAATCAACAGCGTATGGTCGGCACCGGGTGCGTCGGGGTCAAGCGGGCGGTGGGTCCTGTTCAGCGCGCCGTGCCTGAAGGCGGGCCTGGGCTCTCCCTCTGCACCGCCACCCCGTCACCATCTCTACCCGCCCCTCAGCAAGGCCCACCGGGGCTCTTTCGCTCCGGTGGCCAGCGTGCTGCGCCACGCACTGCTGGCGTTCCTTGAACGCATTGCCCATTCGGCCCTGCCCGCAAGCGCTTGATCGAAAACGAAATTCTAGCGAGTGATACAGAATTGTCCGATTCTGCGTGACGAACTGTTCCACCCCCGGCTACGACATTTCTCCGACATTCTCTGGATTGGTGTACTGGCGAGTATTAAAATTAACGAAATCTTGATACCCACCCCTCCCCAGTAGCAGCACCGGTACGCCTGACGCTTTGCGCCGACCACCGGGTCGCCCAAAGAACGCCATGAATACTCCTGTTGCTTCGTGTGTCGGCACCGACACCGCCCCGGCCGAGCTGCTCAAGCGCGGCGAACGCCTGCTTGAACCCGACGTCTACCGCACCTGCCTCAACGGTCGGCAGGCCGTGGTCAAGGACTACACCCGTTACCGCGGCACGCCGCTGTCGCCGGTGGCGCGCCTGCTGGTGCGCCGCGAGGCCCGCATCCTGCAGCGCCTGAGCGGCTGGAAGCATGCCCCGGCCCTGCTGGGCACCATCGGCGGGCTGGCGCTGGGCATGGAGTTCATCCCCGGCCAGACCCTGAGCGCGGCCCAGTCGGTGGGCGTGGAGGTGTTCGAGCAGCTGCAGTACGCCCTCACCCGCCTGCATGCAGCCGGCATCACCCACAACGACCTGCATGGCACCAACGTGATGGTCAGCGGCGGGGTGCCGGTGCTGGTGGACTTCACCTCGGCCTGGCGCAGCCCGCGCTGGCTGCCGGTGCACCCGGTGTCGCGCCAGCTCCGCCGCAGCGACATGAAGAACCTGCTGAAGATGCGCCAGCGCCTGACCGGCCTGACGCCCACCCCGTCGCAGGCCGCGCTGGTGGCCGACCCGCGCTGGGTGGCCAGCCTGCGGGTGGGCTGGAAGCGCTTCTACCGTTGGTTCAAGGGGCACGCGTAACCCCGCCGCTGTGTCCCGCCGGCCGGGCGCGCTGCCCGGCCATGCCAACCCGACCCGCATACAGCGGACCGTAGTGCCGGGCTCTGCCCGGCAAACCAACTTACAGCGCGTCGGCGTCCAGCTCACCGGTGCGGATGCGCACCACGCTGCCCAGGTCGTACACGAACACCTTGCCGTCGCCGATCTTGCCGGTGCCGGCGGCCTTCACGATGGCCTCCACCACTTCCTCGACCTGGCCATCGGTGACCGCCACCTCGATCTTCACCTTGGGCAGGAAGTCCACCACGTACTCCGCGCCGCGGTACAGCTCGGTATGTCCCTTCTGGCGCCCGAAGCCTTTCACCTCGGTGACCGTGATCCCGGTGACGCCGCGCTCGGCCAGTGCTTCGCGCACGTCGTCGAGCTTGAACGGCTTGAGCACCGCCATGACCATCTTCATTCTGCTTGGCTCCTGTATTCCGGCGAGCGAGGATAACGCCTGTCCCCCGGTGAACGCGATGCGCGCGGTCAGTGCCGGCGCGGGCGTGACGGACTATCCTTAGCGTATACCCTGCGGAGCAGTAGCATGATCGACCTCAACCACCTCGATGACCTGGCCCGTCGCCTGAGCGACATGGTCCCGCCGGGCCTGCGCCAGTCGCGCGAGGAACTGCAGGCCACCTTCAAGACCGCGCTGCAGGCCGGGCTGGGCAAGCTGGACCTGGTCACCCGCGAAGAATTCGACGTACAGCGCGCGGTGCTGCTCAAGACCCGCGAGAAGCTGGAGGCGCTGGAGAAGACCGTGGCCGAGCTGGAAGCGCGCGGGAACGATACGCCCGCACTGTAAGACAGGGTGGCGGGCGGCGCCCGCCCACTACGTGACGAAAAGGAATTCGCATGTCTGAACAAGGATCGCAGATGCTGCTGGTGGCCGGCGCCAGCATTGCCGCGGTGATCATCGCGCTGTGCCTGCTGCGCCTCATCCGTACCGACGACGCGGGCCTGCGCAAGGTCTACCGCGTCGTGTTCTCCGCACTTGCCGCGCTGCTTGCACCCACCCTGGTGGCCGCAGGCCATGGCGTGCTGCCCATTCCGTTCGTCGCCGGCATCCCCATCCTCGCCTACAACCTGGTGGCGTTTGCCGACATGGAGGTCTACTGGCTGGGCCTGCTGGGTCTTGGTGCCGGGCAAGGCACCGGCAATGCGGTGGTGTTCACCCTGCCCAGCCTGCTGGTCTTCGCCGCCGTCCTGTTTTCGCCGTGGTCGCGCGCGCGGCTGCGCACTCCCGGCGCGCCGTCAGACGTGCCCCGCTAGCACGAACCGCTCGATCGCCAGCGCCACGCCGTCCTCGGCGTTGGTGGCGGTCTCGAACCGCGCCGTCTGCTTCACCACCTCGATCGCGTTGCCCATCGCCACGCTGGTGCCGGCGAACTGCAGCATGGTCAGGTCGTTCTCCTGATCGCCCAGCGCCATCACGTTGGCCGCGTCCACGCCGAGGTGCTCGGCCAGTTTCTGCAGGCTTGCGCCCTTGCCCGCCCGGTGGTCGAACACTTCCAGGAAAAACGGCGCACTCTTGAGCACCGCGAAACGATCGGTCAGTTCCGATGGCAGGCGCGCGATCGCCGCGTCCAGCACGTGCGGCTCGTCGATCATCATCAGCTTGATGAACTGCATCGCCGGGTCCATGTCCTCCACCCGCCGGTACGACAGCGGCACGTGCGACAGGTGCGAATCGGCCACCGTGTAGATGCTGATGTCCTGGTTGGGCGTGTACATGCGCCGGCCATCCAGCGCCTGGAAATGGATGCCCAGATCGCGCGCGATGCGTTCGCAGAACAGGAAGTCGTCGAAGGTCAGCGGGTACTCGACCACGCGCTGGCCATTGCCGATGTTCTCCACCACCGCACCATTGCAGGCGATGCAGAACTCCGCATCGCCCTCGATGCCCAGCTCAGCAAGGAACGGTGCCAACCCGGACACCGGCCGGCCGCTGGCCAGCACCACCCGCACGCCCTGCGCGCGGGCTGCGCCAATGGCCTGCTTCACCCGCGGCGTGAGCTTGTGGGCCGGGTTGAGCAGGGTGCCATCCATGTCGATGGCGATGAGGTGGACCGGGCTGGGGTGGTGCGGCATATCCATCAGGTTGAATGTTCGGGCGGTGCAGGGGGGGCGTCCAGTCTAGCGGCAGCGCATGAACGGCCGCGACCGTAGAAGCCCGACGCCACGCCGGTGTGATCGCCTACATACCGGGCTCCGCGCAGCCGCCATCATCGCCCTCACCCCAACCAACCCCGGTAACCGCATGAGCCTGGCGCTGGTCCACAGCCGTGCCCGCGCAGGCGTCAACGCGCCCGCCGTCCGCATTGAAGTACTGCTCTCCGGCGGCCTGCCGCACACCCAGATGGTGGGCCTGCCGGAAACCGCCGTGCGCGAATCGCGCGACCGCGTGCGTGCGGCCATCGTCTGTTCGCAATTCGAGTTTCCACAGCGCCGCATCACCATCAACCTCGCCCCGGCCGACCTGCCCAAGGAAGGCGGCCGCTTTGATCTGGCCATCGCGCTGGGCATCCTCGCCGCCAGCGGGCAGATCGATACGCAGGTGTTGTCGCGCTACGAATTTCTGGGCGAGCTGGCGTTGACCGGTGAACTGCGCGGGGTGAACGGCGTGCTGCCTGCCGCGCTTGCCGCTGCCCGGCTAGGTCGCACCCTGATCGTGCCACCGGAAAACGCCGCCGAAGCCGGCCTGGCCGGGCATGCCGATGTGCGCGTCGCGCGGACACTGCTGGAAGCATGCGCCGGGCTGGGTGAGCGCACGTTGCCCAAGGCCGTGCCTGCCGACGTGGCCAGCCTGCCCATGCCCGACCTGCGCGATGTACGCGGCCAACCGCAGGCACGACGGGCACTGGAAGTCGCCGCTGCCGGGGGCCACCACCTGTTGCTGATCGGCACGCCGGGGTGCGGCAAGACGCTGCTGGCCTCGCGGCTGCCCGGCATCCTGCCCGACGCCACCGAGCTGGAGGCACTGGAGACCGCCACGGTGGCGTCCTGCACCGGCGGAGGCATCGACACGGCGCGTTGGCGGCAGCGCCCGTACCGATCCCCGCATCACACGGCCAGCGCGGTGTCGTTGGTGGGCGGCGGCTCGTTCCCGCGCCCGGGCGAGATATCGCTGGCGCACAACGGCGTGCTCTTTCTGGATGAGCTCCCCGAATGGAGCCGGCACGCACTGGAGGTACTCCGCGAGCCATTGGAGTCGGGCCAGGTGGTGGTCGCGCGCGCCTCGCGCAGTGAGGCGTTTCCCGCACGCTTCCAGCTGGTGGCTGCGATGAACCCCTGCCCCTGCGGCTGGGCCGGCGACCGGAGCGGGCGCTGTCGCTGCGCGGTGGATGGCATCCAACGCTATCGCGGGCGCGTGTCCGGCCCGCTGCTGGACCGCATCGACCTGCATGTGGAGGTGCCACGGTTGGAGCCTCACGAACTCCGCGATGACACGCCGTGCGGCGAAGACAGCAGCACGGTGCGGGCGCGAGTCGTGGCGGCACGCGAAGTGCAGCTTGGCCGCAGCGGGAAGGCCAATGCGCAATTGCAGCCCGGCGAGCTGGCGCAGCATTGTCGGCTGTCCACACCGGACAGGCAGCTGCTGGAAGATGCGGTGGAACGGCTGCAGCTGTCCGCGCGGTCGATGCATCGCATTCTTCGGGTGGCGCGGACGGTGGCCGACCTGGAGGGGAGTGAGGACATTCGGACGGCGCACGTGGCCGAGGCGATCGGGTATCGGCAGTTGGATCGCGGTGGGGGTGCATGAATCGATAGCCGTCCCCGCTGTATTGGCTGAATCCCAGCTTCCCGCTCGTTGACTATTGATTCCAGCGCAAAAGAAATTCCCGGATTCCCCGCTTACTCCGCAAAGATCCAGCCACCAGACTGTCCGGCATCCGAACCACCGGCCCCCACTGGATCTCCCATGTCCCCCGCCTCGCACGCACCCAACGGCAGCGCCCTCTCCCGCCTCACCGCCGGCGGCTTCAGCATCGGTGTGGAAGCGCCGCTGGACAACGACTGGACACCCGCCGGCGAACTGGCCCGACGGAACAGCGGCCGGCTGCCCGGCGAACCGGACATGCAGCGCCATGCGGACCTGGCCAAGCTGGTGGACCAGCTCGGCTTCCGGGCGTTGTGGGTGCGCGACGTGCCGGTCTACGACCCGTCCTTCGGCGATGCCGCGCAGGTGTTCGAGGTATTCACCTACCTTGGCTACCTGGCCGGCATCACGCAGGACATCCTGCTGGGCACCGCCGCCGTGGTGCTGCCCATCCGCGAGCCGCTGCTGACGCTCAAGGCCGCCGCCACCGTGCAGCAGCTCAGCGGCAACCGCTTGCTGATGGGCGTGGCCAGCGGCGACCGGCCGGTGGAGTACCCGCTGTTCGGCCGCGACTTCCCCGGTCGGGGCGCCAACTTCCGCAGCCAGGTAGACCTGCTGCGCGACCACGCACGCGCGCACCTGCCCGAACCGCTGGACCTGCTGCCCCGCCCATCCGCGCCGCTGCCGCTGCTGGTGGCCGGGCTGTCGCAGCAAACCCTTGCCTGGATCGGCCAGCACATGGATGGCAGCCTGGCCTTCCCTGGCACACCCGAAGAGCACGCACATCGCGTGGCCGCGTGGCGCGCGGTGGCCGGTGCCAAGCCGTATGCCAGCTTCATCCACATGGAACTGGACGCGCACCCGAATGCACCGATGCGCCGCTGGCGCTTCGGCTTCACGGGAGGGCGCAACGCGTTGATCGCCGAACTGCACGCCATGCGCGCGGCCGGCGTGGATCACATCGGCCTGCACGTGCGGCGCAACCAGCGCCCGCTGGAGGAAACCTTCCACGAGATCGCCGAGTACGTGCTGCCGCTTTTCCATTCCCAACCCGCGGCCGACCGCGCGCCGAACGCAGCCCTGCCGGAAATCGCAGGCGCGTAGGCACGTCACCTGCTTCGGCCTGCCGCACACCTCCCCCACATCGAGACCCCCATGCGCATTTCAGTCCCCACCCGGTTGGGCTTCGGCACCGCCCCGCTTGGCAACATGTACCGCAACATCCCCGAGCAGGAAGCCCTCGACACCGTCGAGGCCGCCTGGCAACAGGGCATCCGCTACTTCGACGCCGCCCCCATGTACGGCGCCGGCCTTGCCGAAATCCGGCTGGGCACGGCGCTGCAGCAGCACCGGCGCGACGACTACGTGCTCAGCACGAAGGTGGGGCGCTTGATCCTGGATGAGCGCGAAGACACCACCCAACGCGACCTCGGCGAAAAGGGCGGCCTGTTCGAGCACGGCCTGCCCAACAAGATCGTCTACGACTACACCGCCGACGGCACGCTGCGCGCCATCGAGGCCAGCCTGGCGCGCCTGAAGACCGACCGCCTGGACATTGTGTGGATTCACGACCCGGCCCGCGACTTCCACGGCGAAGGGTGGCGCGACGTGTTCGGCATCGCCATGAACGGCGCGGCCAAGGCCCTGACCCGACTGCGCGAGGAAGGCGTCATCAGCGCCTGGGGGCTGGGCGTCAACCGCGTGGAACCGTGCGAAATGGCGCTGCAGCAGGCCGACCCGGACGGCTTCCTGATTGCCGGCCGCTACACCCTGCTGGACCACGCCGACGCGCTGCGCACCCTGATGCCGGCCAGCACCGCGCGCGGCTTGGGCATCGTGGTGGGCGGCCCGTACAACTCCGGCATCCTGGCCGGCGGCACGCATTACGAATACCAGCAGGCCACGCCCGAGATCCTGGCCCGCGTGGACGCCCTGCGCGCGGTGTGCGCCGAGTTCAACGTGGACATCCGCGCGGCCGCCCTGCAGTTCTCGCTGGCGCATCCGGCCGTGGCGGCGGTGATTCCCGGCGCCAGCCAGCCGAGCCGCATCGCAGAGAACCTGGCGTTGGTGGATGCGGCGATTCCGGCTGCGTTCTGGCAGGCGCTGCGCACGCGTGGGTTGGTGGCGGTGGATGCACCGCTGCCGCAGGCGGGGTAAGGCGCAGGGTGGGCGTAGTGCCATCTCCGTAGCGCAGCATCGGCCGATAGTGACTATTGCGCCCCCGAGCCACCCTCTTGGACAGTGGGTGGTGCGGGAGCGGTGGGATGGGGAAGTGGCTGCGGCGTGGGAGATGGCCGTCACTGGTGGCCCCCGCGATCCTTTTCGGCCGGAACCGACCGGCCCGAAAAAATCCTTGCAAGCGTGCGGATTTCTCTCCCATTAGCGACGGGATGTTTGTAAATCCTTACAAGCATGAGGAATCTGCCCAGGCAGGGCGATGTACAGGCTGAATCCTCACGGCGAGCGTAGCCGGCGTCACCCTGGAAGGTGAGATGCGCATGCTGCGCACCATCATCCACGGGGTGATCAAACACATGGCCGCACAGCTGCAAATCCCCGCAGCCACGTAACCACTGGACGCCTGCCCCGCACCGTCGCACCATGGCAGGCATGCGCATTGAACAGCTCACGCTCCCCACTGCCGACGTTGCCGCCACGGCCGCCTATTTCGCCGACGTGCTGCAGCTTCCCGTGCATGACGCAACAGTCACGCTCGGCTGGAGCCAGCTCCACCTCATCCCCGCAGGCAATGTCCCTGTCGGCGGTGTCCACCTCGCCTTCAACGTGCCGCACAACCGCTTCGCTGCCGCCACCGCCTGGCTGGACGCGCGCGCCACGCGCCAGCGCAACGCCGAAGGCCAGGAACATTTCACCTTCGAAGGCCGGTGGGATTCCGAATCGATCTACTTCACCGGGCCCGACGAGCTCATCCTCGAACTCATCGCCCGCCGTCGCCTGCCCGCGTCGGAGCGCACCGGCGCGTTCCACGGCAGCGAAATGACCTGCATCAGCGAAGTGGGCCTACCGACCAACGCCGTCGCCGCGCTGCGGGCCCGGCTTGAAACCACTTTCGACCTGGCACCGCTGTCCACGCCCACGCCCTACTTCGCGCCCATGGGCGATGACGAAGGCCTGCTGATCGTGGTGGACGCCACCCGCCGCTGGTTCCCCGAGCAGCGCTGGCTGCCCAATGCGCGGGGCCTGCAGGTGCGGCTGAGCGGCGTGACCGCAAACGCCGTGCTGGAAGACGCCGCACTGGGCTGGCGCGTGCAGTCGGTGTAACCCGGCGTTACCAGCTACCCGAGGCACCCCCGCCGCCACTGCGCCCGCCACCGCCGGACCAGCTGCTGGACGAGCTGGACGAACTGCTGGACGAACTCCCCGAGTCGCGATCAACGCGACTTGTGCGCCGCCCGCCCTTGCCCCGGCGCCCCGGCTGGGCGCGCTGGTGGAAGCCCATCACCATCGTCCAGGTGATGTAGAGGAAGAAGCCACCGGCGATCACCATCACCAGGCCCGCGTCATCGCCGAACTTCGCATAGGTGCGATGGATCAGCCACGCGTACACCGCCGACACCCCGCACAGGAACACCAGCCGCACGAAGAAACCCACTTTGCCGGTGCGCCAACTGGTGCGCAGCGCGGCCACCCACAAGGTGACCAGGCCCACCGCGATGGACAGCACAAACACCAGCAGCACATGCAGCGCCAGGCTGGGCACCGGCCGGCCCATCCACACACTGACCACGCTGGCCGTCACCGCGGCTACCAGCAGGAATGAGAGCACCCAGCGCGCCCGGCGGCTGTCTACCCACAACCAGCCCAGCACCATGGCCACCGGCACCAGCATGCCCATGGCGATCGCCAGGGCGGCGGTAGCACCGGGGGTGATCAGCGCACAGGCCAGCGCGCCCACGCACACCACCGCAAGCATGAGCGACGGAACGCGCCACCAGCGGCTGGGCACGCCACGCTGCCCCGCGCGCCGGGCCCATGCACCCACCAGCGCCCCGGCCAGCAGCGCCAGCGCCACGATGCTGTCGCCGCGGCGCCAGTCCTGCGGCAGGCGCACCACGTTGTCGGTCTCGGCGGGCAGCGGCAGCGCTTCGCCGTCGATCAGGCCCACCAGCAGCGCGCTGCCATCCATGATCCCTTGGCCGGGTTTGCCCTCGCGCAGGCGCGGAATGATGGCGTGATCGATGATGCGCTGCGCGTACGCATCGGGGATGGCCCCTTCCAGCCCGTACCCGGTCTGGATGCGCACGCGGCGGTCGCCCATTGCCAGCAGCAGCAACACGCCATCGTCCACGCCCTTGCGGCCGATCTGCCACTGATCGAACACCCGCTGCGAATAGGCTTCGATGCCCTCGTCGCCGGCACTGTCCACCACCAGCACCTGCAGCTGCGCACCGCGCCGGGCCTGCAGATCCAGCGCCTGGGTGCGCAGCTGCTGGGCTTCATCGGCCGAGAGCACCTGCACGGTGTCCACCACCGGGTCGTGCAGGTCGGGGATGGGCGTGGGCGCGGCCAGCGCCAGTGCAGGCAGCAGGCACAGCACCACTACCCACTGCCACAGTTGCGTCATCCTGGCGTGCATCACAGCGTCCGGTTGCTTGATGCCCGCATGCTACGCGATGCGCCGCAGCCCGGCGCAAACGAAGAAGCCCCGCATCACGCGGGGCTTCCGGGGGCGGCCGTGCCGGTGGCCGTCACTCTTCCTCGTCCTGCCACCCCTGCTGCTGGTTCTGGTTGCGCTGCTGCTCTTCCTGCTGCTGTTGCTGCTGGTCGCGTTGATTCTGGGAATCCTGCTTGCGCTGCTGGGTCATGGAAGGTCTCCGGAGCCCACCGGCGGAATGCCGGGGTGCGGCAATGCTGTGCAGCGCCGGGTTAAGGACGTGTGGGAGAAATCTCAGAAATTCGTCAAGCCATTCGCCGCCACGCGTGCCCTGCCCTCGCAATGCTTGCAATGCCTGGGTTTCGGGGCAAAAAGCAGCGCATATGGCGGTAGGCAATGCCCATATTCCGCACTGCGCACATTGCCTGCTCAGCTGCCTGAATTCGTGGCCTGTGCAGCAGCCGGGCGCGCCCCTATGATGACCGCCACCCTCGCCCGCCCGTAAAGGAATACCCCCCATGCGAGGACTCACGCTCACCGCCGCCTCGGTTGCCGACGCCGACGTGCTGCACCGCCTGCTGCAGCTGTATTACTTCGAGGCGTCGGCATGGAGCGGCGAGCAGATTGCCCCCGACGGCACCTACGACTGCGCCCGCGCCGATGTGGAAGCCACCCTGCGCGACACGCCCACGTGGGCGCAGCTGTTGTGGCTGGACGGCGTGCTGTGCGGGTTCGTGCTGGTGGACGAGGTGGAGTTCCAGGGCGACCGCATCCCCGAGCTGGCCGACCTGTTCGTGCTGCCCACGCATCGCGGCAAGGGCATCGCACGCGAGGTGGTTGCGCGCTTGGTGGTACCGGGCAGCGGCCGCTGGTTGCTGGCCACGTTCCGCAACGACACGGTGGCCCACGCGTTCTGGCGCCGGAACCTGCCGAAGATGGGCCTGACCATCGAGACGCCGGCGCCGCCCGATGACTCGGACTTCCACTTTTTCCTGATCAGCGCGGCGTAGCCAGCACCTGCAGCCCTACGCCGACGGCGGCTCTCGTTCGGCCACCGCGTTGAGCCAGGCGTGCTTGAGGAAGTCGCGCACGGCCTGGAAGCGCGGCGTTTCGTACAGCGAGCGGTGCGTCCACAGCCACACGTCCTGAGTGAGCGCCGGTGCATCGCGCACGCGCACCAGGCCGCCCACGTGTTCGGCCACCGTGCGTTCAATCACGCCCAGTCCGCCGCCAGCGGTCACGCCGTCCAGCACGCCCACCGAGTAGTTGCAGCGCAGCCATGGGCGGTTGGCGCCGGGCAAGGTACGCAGCCAGCGTTCCACCTCGAACTCCACGCGCGGCTCGTCCAGCCCCACGAATTCCAGTTCATGCCACGCCTGGTTGGCGATGGCCGCCTGCCGCCGCGCGGCGTAGGCCTGGTTGGCGTACAGCGCGTACTCCACCCGCCCCACGCGGTCGCCGCGCAGGTCGGTGGTGTCGGGCGGGCCGTAGCGCAGCAGGGCGTCGGCCTCGCGGCGGGCCAGGTTGTAGGGCTCGCGCGAGGTAAGCACCTCCACGCCCAGGCCGGGGTGCAGGCGGTTCAGCCCCGGCAGCAGCGTGATCAGCAGGAAGCTGGCCCATTCGTCGGCGTTGATGCGCACCGTGCCCACCAGCTCCTTGGGCGTATCGGCCTCGCGGGCGATCTCGTCGGCGGCCTCTTCCATCTGCTCGGCCAGCGCGAACACCCGCTGCCCCAGCTCGGTGGGAATGCAGCCGGTGGAGGTGCGCTCCACCACCTTGCCGCCCAGGCGCTCTTCCAGCGCATCCAGCCGGCGCGACAGCGTGGCCGTGCTCATCCGCGCGGCCTTGGCGGCTTCGCGCAGCGTGCCGCCGCGCACCACCGCCAGCAGCACCATCAGGTTGTCCCACGGAAAGTGTTTCATATATGAAACGGCCGCCTACGATATTGGGGGTTTTTCACCATTTTTGAAACTTATACCATAGCCCCCGGGCGCGCTACGAGCGTTGATCGCCGCCCCTCCCCCTCCTTTGATCCGCTCCCCGCGCTCCCGGCCCTGCCGGCGGCGACCATCAGGTGCTGCACCATGAAAGCTGAAAAGACCCTCTGGGACCGCGTTGTCCACGCCGTGCTGTTTGAAGGCATTGCCCTGTGCCTGTGCGCGCCGGTGATGTCGTACGTGCTGGGCAAGTCGCTGTTCGACACCGGCGTGCTCACCATCGCCCTGGCCACCTGCGCCATGCTGTGGAACATGCTCTACAACGCGATGTTCGAGCGCGTGGAAAAGAAGTTCGGCTTCAAGCGGACCGTGCCGGTACGCATCGGGCATGCGGTGGGCTTTGAAGGCGGGCTGGTGCTGGTGGTGGTGCTGCTGGCCGCGTGGTGGCTGTCCATTTCCTACTGGGATGCATTCCTGTTGGAGATGGGGCTGATCGCGTTCTTCCTGCCTTACACGTATGTGTACAACCTGGTGTATGACAAGGTGCGGGAGCGGTTGGTGCGGCGCGGGGATGCTGGGCGGGTTAGTGAGGCCTGACTGGCTATCATCGTCGGGAAAAGGTGTCCCCTCTACTCGATCGCGGCCTCGTTGATGTCTTCTTTCGGCCAGAAGCGGACATCGCCCGACGCCTGAACTAAGCCGAGCCACCAAGCGGCTTCGGCTTGAATGAATCGTTAGATGCCGTCACCTGTTCCCTCCGTGACGGCCGCTTTGGGGAGGGGCTTGAACAGGTTCGCAAAGGTAATCAACGCTGCAAGGGTACTGACGAGCACTTGCTTAGGCGCGCAGCCTGGTGGGAACAGGATCGGTTGGACCTCATTTGCCGCATTGAGCGCATGTTTCATCATCATTGGCTCAATGTAGGTATCAACTATCTGTTGGGTAATGCGAAAATCTCCCCACTCATGCGCGCATTGATTGCGCAGCTTGTTGAGAAGGCGAATATCCTGGTACAGCTGCTTTTGGATCATTCCAACGCAGTAAGCCAGATCTACCTTTGACGCGAATGAGTTGAACGATCTCGTTAATAGGCGAGTGCGTGCGTCGGAATTTCCATGGCTGAAAAGCTGTTCCAGCCGGCTTGCGAAGACGCTATCTAGGATCGCAATTGCCACCAAGACCGCGCCCCGATCAGACTCGCGGCGCAAGACTGCAAGCGCTTCTTCAATAGTCTTAGGGTCGAGGCCATCGATGATGGATAGGTCGCGAACTGTCATAGGCATCTAACGCCTGAATTAAGCCGGGCCGCGGAGCGGCATCGGCTTGAGTAAATTGTTAGGCAGCAGTGCAAAGCACATGCGCCTTATAGATGGCATGTTGCCTTTCAGCGCCTGCTGCAAAGTGAGGTAGTTCAGCCAACAAGCGATCCACGAGAGGGGCTGGCTCTGGTAGAGGCCGAAACCCGATGCCCTCCCAAGCCCGCATGCTTGAAGGCGCCATAGCCTGAAGCTGGAACTCCAATGAAGTGAGGCTTGCGAAGTATGGCTCTGGCAGATAGCTACGAGGTATGGATACGTAGCTCGCCCCACAGTGCTTACGAATAAAGGCGTTTCTCAACTTCTTTGCCGCGTCTGCATCTGAGGCGGACTGCTCGCGAGCGGAAGCTGGGTTATCAAGCTTCTTGCAGTAACGCCACATACGGCCGGTGCAATACGCGTGCGTGAACTTGTGGCTGCGACCTTCGCTGCCGGTGGCGTGCTTGCTGTAAATCCTGGTACGGAATCCCTCGGTGGCTTTTGGTGTGCTACCGATGTACCGGATTTGTCTTTCATGATCCCAAAGAGCGTAGATACCGAACTCTTCTGGGAGATCTGCGAGATTGATTGGCTCGGATCGTGTCAGTCTATCAAAGATACTTCGGCTGTCCACCATCTCCCCCTGCTGCCTAACTACCTAGTAGCCGGATCCCTAGGTCCGGTTATACGACTTATCCAAAACCCACCATATGGTGGGCTATCCCCTTGATAGAACTCGATCTTAGGCCTGCTGGGTCCGGCTAGCAAGCCGATGCATAGCCGGACCCAGCAAGCGGACCAAGCCGCATATCAAGAGCAGTGGACAAGCACTGATGGATGTCCGCTTTGGGTCAGTTGCTGCCGTGTCGAGCCCACAACTGCTTCCGGCCAAAAGCGGATGTGGAACGCGCTCTCTTTTCGGAACGGCATTGAAATAGTCCGGCGCTCATCTGGCAAGCGTTAGATCGAGGCTCACGTGTACTTATCGCCTTCATCTTTGCAAATCTCAATGCAACGATGGATCCAACTGTCGTACCACAACCATGCGCCTTCGACCTGGACCCCAAAACCTTTGCCCGGATCCCTGGCGTTCTCCCGCTTCCACATGTTGGTGTGGTCATGGTGGACCTTGAACTTCGAAAAGCCGGCCTTCCTCACTTCCGCGACCACGCTCGACGCGTTGAACTTAGGCCGCTCTACTTCCTTCTTTACCCAGTATTCCTTGTCGATCGTCTTCGCGAGCTCCGAGTGGGGATCGATGAATTCGATGACACGGTCAGCCTGCCCAGGCCTGTTAACGAGTTTCTTCTTAAAGAGAAGGCGGTACGAGAACCTAGGGCTGTTGTACTCGTCGTGCGTGAGCGCTGCGTCGAACTCTGCTATGTATGCTCGCAATCTCTCTGGAACCGACGCCTCTGGATTCGGGCCGTTGATTTGTTCGCCTGTAAGCTCAACGAATTGGATGCTGTAAGTTAGATAGCTGTCGAGTCCAAAGCGCTTTCCGAACAGCTTCTTAATGTATTCATTGTAGTTCAATGCGCAAGCTTGATACCTGCCACTTAGGAAACCATCCAGCGACCGGGTCATCTGATGTTCGATCTCGTGACGCAACTTAATGAGGAATCTGAGATTGTTCGCAGCGTCCTTGTCAATGGGGCACGACTTGTCGTTTAGGCATCGCTCGAGCTCCCAGTATTTGAACGCCCCTGTCTTTGTCCGATCAAAGCTTCGGCGCTTGCCGACCTTAGTGAAATACCGATACTCGACTGATTTGCGCCGGTAGTGCGCGTGGAGCATGTAAGTCCAAGCTATGTTCATCAGGACGATGAACGTCTCAGACTTGAAGGTAACGCTTGGATCGTTGAAGACACGGATCGCACAGAGCGCCGCCTCCCGAGACTTTGCCAACAGCTCTAGTGAGAGCGACCCAACCATGCGCTTTCGAATCGCCATGAGCGTTCCCTCGCATTTAACTACCTAAAAGACTGAATTTTCGGTCTGTTGTGCGACTCAATCACAGCGAATCGTATGACTATACCCTTGATACCGCTGGATCCTACGGCTGCCGGAGCCGGCTTACAAGGGGATATGTAAACGCCTCCAACGAACCAGAGCGAAGAGGAACGTCACTTAGGGTTGCCCCGACGCGCACGCCCATATCGAGCGAGCTCCCGCTCCCACTCTACGGCCGAGCAGCACCTTTAACGCCTGCTTTGGGTGCAGACCGGACGATAATATTCTTGGTAGCGCGTTCTCGTTCCGGAGCGACCGCTTTCGGCCAGAAGCGGACATCGCCATGTGCATGGAGTCGCACAATGGCTTGGCGATAGCCCGTCAGTTGAAACTGCGCGCCAACGAATCGAGTTCTGAGAACACGTGCGGCACGCTCTTCGCCGGCTTATTCGGCGAACCCAACACTGTGCGTCTTCGGAATTCAGGAATCACCGAGATGCTTATCGGAACCCCCGCTTGGCAGAACGACACGCTGGCAACATGTACTCTGCATTCGCGATGAAGGCCGCATTATTGCAGATCACCGTACAGAGTTCCGCACCGCAAGATATGGAAGAATGGGAAGCCAGCTGGGCTAGCAAGGAAGTCAAAGGCGTTCACTCCGCGCCTTCAAAGCGTCAGCCTGGGCTTTAAGCTCCGCTGATGTGGTGGTACATCGGCTTATCCACTGTCCCTCTACCGTTTCGTAGCCTCCAGACGCGTCGACGCCAATAGTGACCGCCAAGACGCGCTCCGCGCCTGTTGAGAGGCACACAGCTTCAGCGATCGCCTTAACCGCACCCAGATCAACTGCGTCCTCATCGCGATAAAGCCAGAATAGAAACATGACCCCTGTCGCCAAGCTGAAGTACCGCCTCGGATGCTGCTTCAATGTCGCTCGAAGGTTGCGCAGGTAGCCAGCTAACTGTTCGCGCCCCTCGGCGCCGAAATCGCGAATGTGGCTATCAATCTCCAGCCATGCCGACCCCCGCTTCCTGTCCATCGCTCCGAGGAGACTACTAATCTCTCCGGGGAAAAACTGAGCCGGCGGGGGCATCGCTTCCCAATCCAGCGGGTTAAAATAGTCATCTACTACCTCCGACATACCATTCATCAAAAGTAGCTGAGGGCCTTCTGCAAGTTGCTCGCGCAGATTGTCCGGAAACCGGTTCTGTTGAATGTAGGCACCAAGGTGATCGATCTCATCAAATAGGACCGCTCCTTCCACGCTTGCTGCGTCTTGGCGAATGCTCAAGTAGTGCAAAAGTTGCCCGGTGGTTGGCAGAAATCGATCCAGTACTTGGATCTCATCGATCGCCAAGGAAACGAAAGGGAACTTGCCCAAGATTGGCGATATCCCAGGTAAATCCTTTGCGCCGGCCGAGAACGGTGAATAGGACTCCACGGTGAGTCCTATGGGTAGCACGACGCGATAGTCGTTCAGGCGTACGCGCAGGACTTCCTCGTAGCGTCCATCCACCAGACTGTAGAGCTGAACCTCTTCAGCAGAGCTGAGGTACTCCAGGAAACGCCGACATTGAGCGAAGGCCTTGACGATCAGATCTTGCACATCACGTGCGTGACGATTGAAGGTGTCGGCCGGAGACGCGATCGTCGCTGCCGCGCCCGACTTGGCTTCCACAAGAATTAGTACATCTTCCAACAGGAGCAAGGTGTCATTTTCGTACCAATTCCCCTTGTACCGGTAGTAGACTTCGTTGAAAGCCTTCGCGTCCTTGAGTTGGCGCTTGAAGACACCTTGGAATGCAGCCTCGCTCCAGTCCTTCTGCTTGCTGTTGAACTCTTCCCGATACGCAGGTTCGCGCTGCAAGAGGTTATAGAGAATTGCGCGGTAACTTGCATCACGCGTAAAGCTTGGATCGACCTGGTAAGAGTCATGGTCTAGCTTGATCAATGGCTTCTTTCGCGCAGGAAGGGTCCTCAATGGGGTACCGCTGTAAGGCCCAGGAGCATAGAAGTCCAGCTCTTCACCTTCTGAGTACGACAGGTCGTCCAATAGCTCCGCTGGCAGCTTCGTCTGCTGAGTCACATTGCAAATTCTGCCTTGGAAGAGATCGGCGACAGCTTGACCTACGGCGGCGGCCATCTCTGGCCGCTCAGCTTGCCAGCTCCCCAGACCATCCTCCATAGACACACCGCGTTCTTGGAGAAACTCTTGAGCATCCTCCATGGAGCCACGGATCGTCTCGGCGGCGCGACCGTGGCCCAGGCGAATCGCATCAGCCAAGTCCTGGATGCCACGAGCTATCTCCGAGGAGCCCACGCCGTAGACCCGCCTTAGCGCTTCATCGTGCGGCGCCAGAGCGAAGGAGAGAAATTCCTCTTCGAGAACTTGGTGTCGGTGGCCGCGCAGCATGATCCAGTTTGAAAGCGCCCTGAAAATCAGATCCCGTGTTTGCTCACCAAACTGCGCCTCCTCGCTACTCGCTGCCACCATCATTGCCACAACCATGGACGTCTCCCTAAGCTCCCCGGCGACCTCGATGATTCTCGTGCAGACTCCTTCGTCGAAAGTTCGGTCTGAGGACGCAGGCGATGTCGCGTAAGCGGCATGCACGTACTCCAGAAGGAACTGCGCCTCACCAAGATCTAAGGCCGTCTGGCGCTCGCCTTCTGCGCATTCGCCCTCATTGGAAGCACTATCCCTCTGCATCCACTGACAAAGCGCCAACATGCTATAGAGATATCCCAGCAGCTCCCGCGGCGGCTGACTCACAATCAGCGTGCGCAACGTAATGGCAAGTTTTTCTAATTCGCCTGCTGCTTTGTCTTGATGTTCATCGGCGAAAGGCGAATGCTGTGAATCTGATGACATTTTTCACCCTAGAAGGCTGTTATCTAGCACGTGGGGCAGCAAGAATCCGCAAATAGGTAGCACCAACTTAGTCCGATAGGGAGCCACTTCTCTTCAATTGGCTTGGCTATGCCATCTCTGCGACACGGCCAAGACAGAAGGCGTCTTCAGCGAAGTGCCTTCATGGGCCCGGTCGTGCCGTGACCTCGCAGCTCTTCCTCAGGTGGCAGCGAGATGACCATCCTAAGCGAATACATCGGAGCCTCGAACGAGTCACGTGGGCCACTTTGCTTCCGGACAGATTCAATCATGTTACTGAGTTCCCGGCATCCCAGACGGATCTAGGGTATCTCAGTCAGCAGCCGCGCGCGCTGACTGTATCAATCGGCAAGCCGAAATATCGGGATTTTGAATAACCGAACCTGCGCAGTACGGTTGCTCCGCAAAGGAGAACCCTCATGCCCATCAAGAGCTTCGGCTTAGCTATCCTTTCAGCTACCCAATCGGTATGTGTCTGCAACTGCAACAACTCCGAGATCCGTGACACCATCCTCTGGATGGCAGTCGGTCGTTTGCCAGTGCGCATCAAGGCAGAACCGAAGCGCGTTACCGACACAGCTATCGGAATTCCGCGCGCCCACGGCCCAACCATCACCCCCACCTCTTCAAACCCCCAACTCCAGTTCACCGCATCGTTCGCACCAGCTGCGACCCCCTGCGAGCTTCATCCCACTTCCGCACATCCACCGCACTCCACTTCGCATCATCGCGAATGCTGCCCGCCTGTTCGGTTGACCCTCTGCATACCCGAACGCATGGTGCACGCATGAACACACTCACGCGCATTGCCCTGCTTGGCGACGTGGCCAGCATCCGCCAGGGCCACCCCTTTCGCGGTGCCATTGCCGCCGTGCCGGAGGGCCCGGTGCAGGTCATTCAACTCAAGAATCTTGCCCTGGATGGGCTGCAGGAACGCGACCACCTGCTGCGCACCGCGCTGCGTGCGCGCAAGCCGCCCGACTGGGTGCAGGATCAGGATGTTCTGATCGCCGGGCGCGGCAATCACCCGCTGGCGATGCTGCTGCACAACCCGCCAGAATCCACGGTGTGCAGCCCGCACCTGTATGTGCTGCGGGTGTGCACGCCCGATCTGCTGCCGGCGTTCCTGGCATGGCAGTTGAACCAGCGCGCGGCACAGGCGTACCTGCGCCAGCAGGCGGCGGGGTCACGCCAGCAGAGCCTGCGCAAAACAGCGGTGGCGCAGTTGCCGGTGCACGTGCCGCCGGTGGCGCAGCAGCGGCGCATTGTGGGCATTGCCAGTGCGGCGCAGGCCGAACAGCGCTGCCTGGAAGCGCTGATCCACATTCGCCAACAGGAGATTGCCGTGGTGGCCGAGCAGGTGTTGCAAGGGAGTGGCGCATGAAGATGATGGCGGGCCTGCCCGGTGCACACGCTACGCACGCCGCGCTCAACGCCGCGCGCGAGCCTCTCAACGACGCCGCCGACGCCAACGCGGCCACCTACCTGCTGTTGGCGCTGCTGCTGCTCAAGATTGCCAGCGACACCGACGCCGCCGCGCAGGACCCGGATCAAACCTACGGCGCGCCGCTGCACTGGCCGCCCACCGCGCCGGGCGCGCAGCTGCTGGTGGTGCCGCCCGAGGCGCGCTTTGAGCTGCTGTTCCGCCAGCGCTTCGCCCCAGGCAACGACCGCCGCATCACCACCGCATTGCAGCAGCTCACCCAGGCCAACCGCGCCACCCTGGCCGAGGTGTTCGATGTGCTGCGCCTGCACGATGGCTGGCCGCGCGATGCCGAGCACCGCGATGTGGCGCTGTCGCGCGTGCTGGGCCGGATGACGGTGCCGGCGCTGGACTTCCGCCCCCTGCGCGGCACCTACCGGGCCGACATCGGGCAGGCAGTGGACCGCCTGCTGGAGCGCAGCCAACCCCGCCGCAGCCCTGCGCCCGTGGCCCACGTGCCCGACCCGCTGGGCTGGCTGATGGCCGGGCTGATGGACCCGCGCGAAGACGAAACCATCTGCGATGTGGCCTGCCGCCACGGCAGCCTGTTGCTGGCGGCCAGCCGCTGGGCGCGTACCACCCACGGTGCACGCCGGCACCAGTTGCTGGGACAGGAAGAGCACGACACCGCCTGGGCCTGCGCACGGCTGCGCCTGCTGCTGCATGGGGAAGACAATCACGCCGTGCATGCGGGCACGCCGCTGCTGCACGACACCTTGGTGGATGCCACCGGGCAGTTGCGGCGCTTCCATGTACAGCTCACGCGCCCGCCGTTTGCGCTGGCGTGGTCGCCCGAGCGCGGCATCCGCGATACGCACCAGCGCTTTGTGCATGGCATGCCGCCGCGCCAGTGGGGCCATCTGGCGCTGTTGCAGCACATGCTGAAAACGATGGACCGGCACGCCGGGCGCATTGCGATGGTGGTGCCGCACGGGGTGCTGTTCCGCGATGGCGAGGAGGCGTTGATTCGCCGCAGCCTGCTGGACGCCAATCTGATTGATGCGGTGATCGGCCTGCCCGATCGGCTGTTTGCGGGCAGCCCGGTGGCGACCGCGCTGCTGGTGCTGCGCGCGATGCGCAATGACGAGAACGTGCTGTTTGTGGACGCGCGCCAACTGCAGCCGACCACCAAGCGTGGGCCCCGGCTGGACCAGGCCGCCGCCGAGCAGGTGCTGGCGCTGTGCCGCCGCCGCGAGGACGTGGCCGGTGTGGCCTGCCTGGCTACGCCCCAAATGCTGGCCCTGCAGGGCAGCAACCTGAGCATTGCGCGTTATGTGCAGCCGGGCGAGCACGCCCAGGTGCCCACGCTGGAGGCGCTGCGTGGGCAGCGTGCACGGCTGCGTTCGCGCTTGGGTGCGTTGGAGCAGGCGCTGGATGGCGACCTGGCGGAACTGGAAGAGCGGCCGGCGAAAGCGGGCTGACACGTCGGCGCGTGTTGGGTTGATCGGCGCACGCTATCTGCTTGCTTCGGTGCATTGAAACTGTTCACTGCACCGTGCAGCGGACGTGCAGGAAACGGAATGGTGCACACGGTGTGGCACGGTTTGGCTGCGCCAGACTGCGGGCATGCGCTATCGAACCTTCCGCTTCGCCCCGCCGCTATGCCGTTTTCCACTGCAAGGCACGCTGTCATGAGCCGCGCTCCGGTGCGCGGCGTAGTCACCCGCTCCACATTGGGCTGGTTGCAGCGCCTGGGCTGGCAGTACCTGGCACCGAACCGTCGCTGCTCCCTGCGCGGCGACGAGGGCAGCGCGCTGCTGGAAGGGCGCTTGCGGCAGTACCTGCAGCAGCTGCGCTTTGAAGCGCATGGCGAGCACTGGCCGCTGGATGCCGAGGGCGTTGCGCAGGTGCTGGCGGCGGTAACGCAGGGGCCGCTGCGGCGCGGCTCACAGGCAGGCACCGATGCCCTGCTGGTCGCGCTGCGCAACGGGGTATGCGTAGCGCAGCGGCTGCCTGACGGCCGCACGGTGCGGGCCACGGTGCCGCTGGTGGATTGGGCCGAGCCGCTGAACAACCAATGGGACATCGCCAGCGCGCGTGGCGAGGGCCAGGCGCTGCTGGATGCGGTGCCGCGCATTGACGTGCTGGAGGGCTACGTCAACGGCCTGCCCTTGCTGCGATTGCTGTGCGTGGAACGCGATGGGCAGGGGCGCTGGGGCCGGGATGACGCGGCCATTGCCCTGCACGGCCAGCAGATGCGGGCCAGCGGCAGTGCGTGCCGCCCGCCGTTGCTGCTGGCATTGGACCGGCGCGGTGGGCGCTATGCGTGCAGCGGCACGCCGGCCAATGGCTGGGTGCGATGGCGCGAGCACGATTGGAGCGCGGATGCCGTGCAGCAGCTGCGTGGCACCGTGCCAATGCCCCGAACCGGGGCTGCCGAAGCCAACGGACGCTGGCTGCGCGCAGTACATGCGCCTTTGCTGGCCGGTGTGGCGGCGCCGGCCAGGGTGCTGGCGCTGCTGCGGGGCTTCCTGCACACCGGTGCCGACGGCCAGCCGCGTATTGCGCGGGCAGCGCAGTTCTTCGCGGTGCAGGCGGGACTGGCGCAGTTGCGGCGCGTTGACGCGCAGGGGTGCCGGGGGCGTGGGCAGGTGCAGCTGGCAGCAGGCGTGGGCATGGCGCTTACGTGGCACTGGCTGGTGCAGCACGTACAGCGCGATCCGTGGCTGCGCCATTGCCGGGTCTTGCTGGTGCAGCAGCGCCCTGCGGTGACGCCCCTGCCGGCTACGCGGGGCGAGCCGGCCTTGTCGCCCGGGCGACGGCTGGCGGCCTTCATGGCCGACGGACGCGGCTGCACCCTGCAGACCACGCCGGGCACACTGCAGGCCTGGCTACGCCGCCGGGATGCCGGGCATGACGGTGACGACCTGATTGTGCTGGTAGATGCACACCTGCAGGCCGGCCAGCCGGCGTGGGTGGAACGCGCGCGCGAACGGCTGCCGCGCGCCGGGTGGCTGTGGCTGGGCAGCGGCCCGCCGCCGGAGGGGGTGTCGGGCACTGTGTGCGACCCGCTGCTGTTTGCATGCAGCACGGCCGAGGCCGTTGCCGATGGTCTGGTGGTGCCGGTGTACCACCATGCGCTGCAACCCACCCTGCCCCGCCGCCAGGCAGCCAGGCGCGGAGCCACGCCCTTGGCCGAGCCGGCCGCGCCGCCCTGCGGCTTCTGGGCGTCCACCATCGCCCAGCATCTGCGCGATACTTTGCAGCACACCGAACGCGACCTGCGCGCGGTGCTGCTGGTGCACGATGCCGAAACCATGCGCCGCTACCAGCGCGCTTTGGCCAAAGACGGGGCGGTGCACAGCGCGGTGGTGGGCCCCGGGTGCGGGCCGAGCAATGCAACGCAGCAGCAGGCGCAACTGCTGATTGCCAGCGACCCGCACGCCCTGCCCTACCTGGATGCACGGTTGGCGCTGGTGTATCTGGACACGGCGTTGGACAGCGCGGGGTTGGCGCGGGTGTTGGCCCTGCTCAACCGCCCGCACCCCCACAAGCACTGCGCCTGGCTGGTACATCTGCCGGGTGTATCAGCGCCTTGGCAACACGGCGCGGCAGATGCCTGGGCCCCGCTGCCGTTGCAGCAGGTGCAGGCCAGGCTGCCGCGCGAGCACCGCCGTTTGCGGGCGTTGCTGCCGGCCACCGGCAGCATGGATTTCCACGCCTGCCGCGAGCACCTGGGGCCGCGGTGGAGCATGGACGCCCACGGCCATGAGCGCGACCTGCACCGCCTGCGCCGACGTTGCCTGCACCAGCGCGTGACGGGCTTTGGGCAGCAGTTGCAGGCAGCGATGCTGGCGCTGCCCGTGGAAGGGAGCGGGGCCGAGGTGGATACCCCGCAGCAGCGCTACCGGTACGACCTGCATTTCTGTTCGCTGCTGCGCGATGCCGTGGCGATCGAGGCGTGTGAGGCGCATTTGAGTGCGGATGAAGATGTGCGTATTCGCCATTGGGCGCGCGAGCGGGCCCCGGAGGTCCGCGACGCGGGGTGGGACTACCTTGGTCCAGCCGCCGCCCTGCCAGGCAACCCGCGCTGCGATGCGGATGTGTTGCATAGCCAGCTGCGCCGTCAGCTGGAAACCAGCACGGTGGGGACCGCCGCACGGCTGCAGCTGCAACGGCAGCTGCGCGGGTTGTTGGCCGCGCCGCGCCCGCCTGCCGAGCGGTTGCACTGCCTGCAGGCGCTGCAGGCCTTGCAGGTGCTGCGGTACCGGGCGCTGAAGCTTCCCGCTGCCGGCAGCGCATCGCGGGTGCAGTTGTCGTGCCGTGGGGTATTGGTGCGCACCTTGGGCGCGCCGAAGAACACCGCGCAGCGGCAGCTGCATCACGCGGTGGCCGAACAGCTGCTCAGCGCGATCGGCGCAGCGCACGCAGCACAGCCACGCGCGCCGCACCTGGGGCTGGCCGACCTGCAACGGCGGCTGGCCCCGGCCTTGGCGGCGGTGCTTTCGCCCGCGCACTGCGCAGCGGTGTTGGCGCAGCTGCCGACGCTGCTGGCCGACACCGCCGCCAACCCGGACCCCTCGTAGCGCGGGGCGCTACGCGGCATGCCCACCGTCGTAGAGCAGGGCTCTGCCCCGCTGCCGTTGATTCCAAGCAGCCGGGCAGAGCCCGGCGCTACGTGGCAGGCCCACCGTCGTAGAGCGGGGCTCTGCCCCGCTGCCATGGATTCCGAGCAGCCGGGCAGAGCCCGGCGCTACGCGGTATGCCCACCTTCGTAGAGCGGGGCTCTGCCCCGCTGCCATGGATTCCAAGCGGCCGGGCAGAGCCCGGCGCTACGCGGCATGCCCACCGTCGTAGAGCGGGGCTCTGCCCCGCTGCCATAGATTCCAAGCGGCCGGGCAGAGCCCGGCGCTACGCGGCAGGCCCACCGTCGTAGAGCGGGGCTCTGCCCCGCTGCCCTGGATTCCAAGCAGCCGGGCAGAGCCCGGCGCTACGCGTTGGGGCCGCTGCGCAACGGCCGGCGTTACGGCATTACTGGCGGTACGTAGGTCAGGGTCATGCCCAGCAGCCACAACAGGCCCAGCACCAGGGGGATGTGCACCAGCAGCTGGATGAAGGTGAAGCCGACGATGTCGCGCGCCTTCAGGCCCAACACGCCCAGCAGCGGCAGCATCCAGAACGGGTTGATCAGGTTGGGCAGCGCTTCGGCGGCGTTGTATACCTGCACCGCCCAGCCCAGGTGCGCCTTGAGCTCGTTGGCAGCCTGCATCACATACGGCGCCTCGATGATCCACTTGCCGCCGCCCGAGGGCACGAAGAAGCCCAGCACCGCCGAGTACACGCCCATGACCAGGGCGAAGGTGTCGGCGGTGGCGATGTGCACGAACAGGCTGGACAACCGGTGTGCCAGGGTTTCATCGCCGCTGCCCACCGCGTGGGTGAGGATCATGGCGATACCGCCATACAGCGGGAACTGGATGAGTACGCCAGTGGTGCTGGGCACCGCCTTGGCCACCGCGTTGAGGAAGCTGCGCGGGCGCCAGTGCAGCAGCAGGCCCAGCGAAATGAACAGGAAGTTGTAGGTGTTGAGGTTGGCGATGGCACTTACCAGCGGCTTGCTGGCGAATTCGCCAAACAGCCAGCCGAATGCCAGCAGCGAGAGCAGCACGGTGAGCAGCGGGCTGTATTCGAGCCACTCGCCCGGGCGGGTGCGCGGCTGCAGCGGTTGCGGCTCGGCCTGGGCGGCACCGTCGAAGTCCCGCGCGGTGCGGGCGGTGGCCGGGCCGGGCGCGGTGAGCCAGGCGATCAGCAACGACACCAGGATCAACGCGGCGGTGAGCGCGATGGACTGCCACAGGAAGATGGTTTCGGTGAAGGGCAGCACCCCGGTGATTTCCACCAGCCCCGGCGGCATGCTGGCCGGGTTGGCCTGCAGCTGGGCGGCCGAGGAACTCAGGCCCATCGCCCATACCGCGCCGAGCCCCAGGTAGGCCGAGGCGCCGGCGGCGCGGTAATCCATTTTCAGGTCTTCGCGGCGTGCCAGCGCGCGCACCAGCAAGCCGCCGAACACCAGCGAGAAGCCCCAGCTGAGCAGCGAGGCCAGCATGCTCACCAGGCCCACGTACACCACCGCGCCACGGCCGGTGCGCGGCACCCGCGCCAGTTGGTCGATGAAGCGCGCCACGATGGGCGCGGTGGCCAGGGCGTAGCCGCCGATGACCACGAAGGCCATCTGCATGGTGAAGGGAATCAGGCTCCAGAAGCCTTCGCCGAACGCGCTGGCGGTGGCCTGCGGGGTGGCGCCGAAGCCGATGGCGGCGGCGGCCACGATGACCACGCCAAGCACGGCGAACACGTAGGCGTCGGGGAACCATTTTTCGGCCCACGCGGCCGAGCGCAGTGCTGCGCGCGCCATCCAACCGTCTTGTGCTGCTGTCGACGTGGCCATCGCCCTACCCTCCCAGGTGATTCAGATGGGGAGCAGTGTGTGGGTTGGGTGGCGGGCTGTCAGTCGCCTATTGGTCGTAGGGGCGAGGTGCTGGGTGCAGGCTGCGGGGCGGCTGTTTGGGGGGGGCGGGAGCCGGCCAGCGGCCGGCACTACCGGGTCGCGGGAACCTCGACCGATCCGTAGGCCCCGACCGTTGGCCGGGGTTTAATGGAATGCCAGGGCGGCGGCGATGCCCGCGAACAGGGTGGCGCCCACCCAGTTGTTGTGCAGGAAGGCCTTGAAGCAGGCATCGCGCTCGCGTTTGCGGCAGATCATGAACTGGTAGGCGATCAGCAGCGCGGCCACGCCCACCGACATCCAGTACGCCGCGCCCAGGCCGGCGCGCACGCCCACCAGGCCCATGGTGCCCAGGAACAGGGTGAACAGGATGCCCTGGATGACCAGGTCCAGGTCGCCGAACAGGATGGCGGTGGAATGCGAGCCCATCTTGAGGTCGTCGTCGCGGTCCACCATGGCGTACCAGGTGTCGTAGGCGGTGGACCACAGGATGTTGGCGCCATACAGCAGCCAGCCCACCACTGGCACTTCGCCCTGCACGGCGGCGAATGCCATCGGGATGCCCCAGCCGAAGGCCATGCCCAGGTACACCTGCGGCAGGTGGGTGTAGCGCTTGAGGTAGGGGTAGCTGGCGGCCAGGAAGATGCCGATGAAGCTCAAGCCGATGGTCAGCCGGTTCAGGGTGAGCACCAGCGCGAAGGCGACCAGCATCAACCCGGCGAACAGCAGCAGCGCCTCGCGCCCGGACACCCGGCCGCTGGCCAGCGGGCGGTCCTTGGTGCGCTTGACGTGCGGGTCCAGCCAGCGGTCGGCGTAGTCGTTGATGACGCAGCCGGCCGAACGCGTCAGCCAGACCCCGGCGCTGAACACGAACAGGGTCCACAGCGGCGGCAGGCCACCGGCGGCCAGCCACAACGCCCACCAGGTGGGCCACAGCAGCAGCAGGGTGCCGATCGGGCGATCGGCGCGCATCAGTTTCCAGTACTGGCCCCAACGCGACGGTGCGGGACCGTCGGGGGCTTCAAAACGTTCGTAAGCCATGCACAAAGGATACCGCCAAGCCCCGCCGCGAGCGTTGCCGTGCCGGGCAATTGAACGGGGGGCAGACCTGCGCCGCGTTTACCGCTAGAATGCTCGTCCCGCGCCACCACGGCGTTCGGCGGCCAGCATCGGCGCCCGGGACTGCAGGACACAACGCGCTCGTAGCTCAGCCGGATAGAGTAGTGGCTTCCGAAGCCATTGGTCGGGGGTTCGAATCCCTCCGGGCGCACCATCCTTGCCTTGTGGCCCATCGCCACGTCCCCTGAACGCCCAGAACCCTGCCCTGCGTCGCAGCCATTGCGATACCTGCAGCCCAGGATGCGTCGTGCGGTGGTCCGCTCCGATCCGGTTTGCGTAGACTCGTCCCCATGGGCATTGCCTTGCCAGCGCAGGACACCTTCGGCTTCGGCCTGTATTCGTATGCGGACGCCGCGCGCTTCATTGGTGGCAAGCCGAGCGAGCTGCGCCGCTGGTTGAAGGGCTACAGCACGCACCGTGGTGAACTGCACATCGACCACGCCCCGTTGTGGTCGCCGCAATGGGCCGGCACGGGCATTGAAGGCATTGGCTTCCGCGACCTGATCGAGCTGCGCTTCGTCCGTACGTTCGTTGCCGGTGGCGTGCCACTGAACCTGATCCGCCGCACCATCGATGAGGTCCACGAGCGGCTGGGCAGGAACTACCCCTTTACCAGCACCAGCTTCAAGACCGACGGGCGCCGGATCTTCATGGAGCTGCTGGATGCCAGCGGTGATGCGGCCCTGGTGGATGTGGTCAAGCGCCAGGACGTGATCCGAAAGGTGATTGCGCCATCGTTGCGCGAGGGCATCGAACTGAGCATCGACGACGAAGCCACGCGCTGGTACCCGCTCAAAGGATCCCGCGCGGTGGTGTTCGACCCCCAGCGCAGCTTCGGGCAACCCATCCTTGCCGGTTCCGGCGTACCGACGGTGGCCATCGCCGAAGCGCTTCAGGTGGAGAATGGCGATGCACAACGGGTCGCCCGGCTGTATGGCATCTCTGCAGCCGATGTGCGCAAGGCGGTCAGCTTCGAACAACGGGTGGCGCCTTGAAGGCGCAGATCGACGAGAACCTGCCGCCTGCCCTGGCAAGGGCGATCGATCCCATTGCGCGCGTGGATGACCACGAGGTGGTGCACGTGCGTGATTTCGTGGGCAGCGGCACCAAGGATGTGGCGCTGTTTGAAGAGGCGATCCAGCAGGGTATCCAGGTCCACGTTACCCAGGACCACCACCATCGACGTCCGGTCGAACGCGAGGCGATAGCGCGGCTGGGCCTGACGGTGTTCGTTCTGGCCAAGGGCTGGAGCACGTTGAACCACTACGACTGCGCGGCCCGGCTGCTGGAGTGGTGGCCGAAGATGATGCAGCTGGCCCAGCTCACCCAGCCAGGGGGCATGTTCAGGGTGCCGCACCTGCGGGCGTCGCGGGGAAGGTTGATTCCCATCAAACCGACACGTTGACGGCCGTGGCGAGGGTGGGTGAAGCGAAGCAGGGCAGAGCCCGGCGCTACAGCAATCAGGTCGAGTAGCGGACAGACTGCCGGGGGCCAGGGCGAGGTATTCCCACCGGCCTGGCGGTGCCCAACAAGGACGATCCGATGATGCGAATGCAACTGCCCGTGGCCCTGCTGGGCCTTCTTCTGCCGATGATGGCCAGCTGTGCATCGCCACCGGGGCGCTACCAGCCGGCGACGATCCAGGACCGCGATGGCGTGCCTTGTTTTGGAGTGCCTGACACGCGGGAAACACGCAGCAACGCGCCGATCATCGCGAGAGTGTCGGTAAGAGACAGTGGTGCGGGAGGCGTACCCGTGTGGGAGCACATCTTCCTGCGGTCGGGAACTGCCGAACCTGCGCTGCCGCCCAGCCAGTGCCTTGTTTATGGTCACGGGGACGCGTCCGCCCCTGCGTTACGGGCGGGAACGCGCTATGAAGTGGTTATGTCGGGGTATACGCCGGGCACGCCAGGCAAGCAGGGGGAGGCGCAGAAGCGCGTGTTCGGCAGCTGCTTCGATGCGGTGGATGTCGCCGGGAAGGGCGTGATTACGACCGTGGTAGCAGATTGCGCGATCGCGCGCGCTTCTGGGACGGCCCCCGTACCCCAGGGTGGCAGGTAGCGAATGGGTAAACCACGGTAGGGGCGTGCCGTGCGTGCGTTTTAGCGTTTGGGGGAGGTTGCGTGCAGCCACCCATGGGGTGGCTCTACCCTTAGCGCGCGTAGAGGGAACGAGGGTCGGGTACCGGACAGACTGCCGGGGCCAGGGCGAGGTCTTCCCACCTGCCTGGCAGTGGCGAACCGCGTGTGCGGTCCACGACGTCCGTGTCGTTGTCCTGTCCGGTGGCCCGGTTGAAACGGTCAGGTGGGGAGCAGGTCCTTGAAGCGGGCCAGCGAGGCCATGTGGAAATGCACCAAGGCCAGCCAGCCCTGGCGGTGCCAGGCCAGCACGGTGGCGTCGGGGAGTGCGGCGAAGCGTTCGGCGTCGATCAGGTGGAAGCCGAGCAGGCTGGACTGGCGGCCGTCGGGGTGCACGACGTCGGCCTGGCGTTCCACCAATACGCCGGCGGTGACCAGTGCGGCGCTGAAGGCAGCCGTGACGGTGGCGTCGCGGGTGAAGGCGTCGCAGAACGCCAGGGCCTGGCGGGTGAGCGCGCTGGGCTGGCCGTCGGCCTCGAACAGGGGCTGGCCATCATCGCCATCGGTACGCAGCATCGGCGCGTCGGCGTCGATGGCCAGTACATGGCCGTCGGGGTCGGTGGTGCGGGCGAACACGAACGGATAGCGGCGCACATAGGCGGGCACGTAGGTGCCGGTCTGCCAGTGGTCGGCCACCACGAAGCGGTTGTGTTCGGCCTGCAGGCCAAGCACGGCCACCGGGGCGGCATCGGTGCCGACAAATACCACCGGGTAGTCGCGGGCGGCCGCGGCGAATTCGCCGATGACCAGCGGAACGGCATGGCTGGCGGCGGCGAACGCGGCGTCGCCGGGCAGCAGGCGCCAGTGCGCGTGGGTGTGCGAAGAGAGCACTACCGGGGTGCGGTACAGCGGCGGCGAGGTCGGCGCAGCGGCGTCGGCGTCGGCGTCCATCGCATCGGGCACGACCTGGTCGGGGGCATCGGGCAGCGTGTGCAGGGTGTCGTCAGTGGTCATGGGGGTATCCAGCAGGGAAACGGCCGGCGCGGGTGCACCGGCCAACAGGTCAGAAGCCAGCGTTCACTTCGAGCTGGAAGACGTCGATGGACTGCGGCGCGCCGGTGACTTCCTTGGCCGCCATCCAGCGGCCGGTCAGCCACACGTTCTTGTCGAACATGTAGGAGCTGCCCAAGTAGTAGCCCTTGGCATTGGTGCCGCCCAGGTGGAAGTTGGAATCGTTGTAGGCGTCGGGCAGCGCGTCGGCCTCCAGGCGCTTGTAACCCAGCCACACGTTCCAGTCGCCGGCCTGCTTGAGCGCCAGCTGGCCGAAGGTGGCCTGCGCCATGTAGGCCATGTCGCCGCTCTGGATGTCCTGCGGGCCGGCCACGCCGTTGGCGGCCGCCCCCAGGTTGGTGACGATGCCGCCCTGCGCGCGCGACCACATGCGGTTGCGGTCGAAGGCGAGGTTCTTGATGCCGTGGCCTTCCAGGCGCAGCGCGTAGCCGCCGAAGGTGGGGGTTTCCCAGGCCAGGTTGAGGTCCAGCAGTTCGAATTCGGAGGCCAGGCCCACGTACTGCGGCATCGGGGTGTTGGCCGGGTCGAGTGGATCGAGCGCGATGTTCCGCAGCAGCATCAGCGTGTTGCCCTTCTGCATGAAGGCCGGGCGCGACCAGTCGCTGCTGCAGTGGTCGGCACCGGCGTACAGCGCGCAGGGCTGGGAGTACTCACCGGCGATGTTGCGGAAGTCGAAGTAGCCCACCGCGGCGCGCAGTTTCTGCTGGTCGCCGAACTGCCAGTCGGCGCCGACCTGCACGCCGTTGAGCCACTTGTTCTCGCTCTTCATCTTGGTCTGGCTGGTGTTCGGGAAACCATCAGACGAGTACTCCAGCGGGGTCAGGCCGAGCGTGGCGAACAGCGACAGCCCCTCGCCGCCCAGCGGGTGGGCGTACTTGAATGCCAGGCCGTCGAAGTTGAAGTCGTTGGAGAACAGCGTGTCGGTGGACCAGTACGGGTTGCCGAAGCGGCCGCCGATGATGTCCAGGCCCTGCACCGGCGCGTAGGACAGCCAGGCCTGGTCGAGCCAGGCGTCCTTCTTGGCCAGGCCGCCGCCCAGGGTCTGGGTGGACGACACCGGGCCGTTGTCATTGCCGGTGGCCAGGCGCACGCCGGCACGGGTGTGGTCGCCCAGCTCGGCCACCACGCCCAGGCGCGCGCGGATGCGCCAGGAGTTGTTGCGGTCTTCGCGGGTGTTGCGCAGCGGCGGCAGGCCCAGGTTGGTGTTGCCGTTGACGTCGTAGCCGTTGCCGGCGTTGATGCGCGCCCAGTCCACTTCGATGTCGCTGTTACGGTCCGAATACAGGCGGCTTTCATTGCGCACGCGCACGTCGCCCTGCACGCGCAGGCGCTGGGTCCAGTCGGGCACCTGGTCCGGTGCGGCCCAGCCTTCGGCCTTGGCCTGGGCCATCACGCTGGTCTTGAGTTCCTCGCGGATCTCATCGCGCACGGTCTGCGGGATGTACGGCACCCGCACGTCGCCGGGCTGCGCGGCGATGGCGCCGGTGGCTGCGGCCGGCCGCGCCACGGCGGCTTCGCGCTGGGCTTCCAGCAGCAGTGCCTGGCCCGCCTCGGGCTTGAGCGCGCCGCTGTCGATCAGGCCGCGGATCAGCTTGATCATCGTGCTTTCGCCGCTGCCGTCCTGGGCATGGGCGGCGCCGCTGGCCAGCACCAGCACGACACCGGCGGCGAGGGCGGAACGGCGCAGGCCCAGCAGCGCGGCGGAATAGGTTGAACGGGTCATCAGCTTGCTCGCAGAAAAAGGAAAGTCGGGAAGAAGGAGGCAGCCGCGCCTAGCCGGCCGGGCGCCGGCCCTGCACCAGCACGCGCGCAGGGAAATCCAGCGACGCCGGCGGGCGCTCGTCGATGCGGCCCACCGCGCGGATGGCCTGCAGCACGCGTTCGTCGGCCTCGGGGTTGCCGCTGCCACGCAGCAGTTCCACCCGCGTGACCGCACCGGTGGGGTCCAGCCAGATGTTGACGGTGAGCTGGAACGCCAACCGGCGAACCTGCTCGTCGCGTGCCACGGCCTGCTGCAGCACGTAGCCGAGGTAGCGCCCGTAGGTGGCGTTGCCGGCGCCACCGCCACCGGTGCCGCTGCGGCCACCACCGCTGCCGGACTGGATGCCGAAACTGTCGGTACCGGCCTGCGCGGTGGCGTCCATGGTCACCGGGTCGGCGGTGTCCGGGGTGGGCGCTTCCTCGGTGGGCTTGGGCACCTCGTCCAGCGGCTCCGGTTCGGGCATCACCTCGTCGGGCTTGGGTTCCGGCTCGGGTTCCGGTTCCGGCGGCGGTGGGGGCGGCGGTGGGGGCAGCATCACCATCGGCACCTCCACCTGCGGGCGGCGGGTACTGGCGGTGTCCTTGAACAGCAGCAGCCATGCCAGCAGCGCCAGCAGCGCGATGCCGGCCAGCAGCGCGGCCAGCGGCCACCAGCGCTGCCAGCCGGCCGCGCCGCGTGCACGGGGATTGAGTGCAGTCACGCCATCACCCCTGTGGTTTGCCGGTCACCAGGCCAACCTGGTTGAGGTCGATCCGGCGCAGCAGGTCAAGAACCTCCACCACGCGCGCGTACTGCACCTGGGCGTCGCCGCGCACGATCACCGGGAAGTCGGGGGTGAGTGCCTTTTCGGTGCGCAGGCGGTCTTCCAGCTCGGCCAGGCTGACCGGGTAGGCGTCGAGGAAGATCTGCCCGGCGTTGTCGACGGTGATCGCCTTGGTCTTCGGCTTTTCCAGCGCCATGCTGGCGCTGGCCTTGGGCAGGTTGACCTGGATTCCCGGAATGGAGGCGTTGCTGGTGAGGATGAAGATCACCAGCACCACCAGCAGCACGTCGACGAACGGGGTGACGTTGATGCCCTTCTCGCGCTTCTTGATGCCGAACCGTTTTGCCCTGGCCATGGTCGTGTGCCTCAGGCCTGGACCGGACGCGCGACGGCGGCCGGTGCGCTGCGGTCGAACTCTTCGGCCAGCCGCGCGGTGAATTCGTCCACGAACACCGACATGTCCGCGGCAATGGCTTCGGCACGCGAGGCCAGCCAGTTGTAGCCAAACAACGCGGGGATCGCCACGCCCAGGCCGGCGGCGGTACACAGCAGCGCGGCGGCCATGCCGGGTGCCACCGAGTTGATGTCCACCGCACCGGCCATCGCGGCCACCACGAATACCAGCATGATGCCGATCACCGTGCCGAACAGGCCGATGTACGGCGCGCCTTCGATGGTGGTGGACAGCCAGTTCATGCGCTTGGACATGAGCTCGGTTTCGCGCGTGACTTCGGCGTCCATCGAGGCGCGGATGGAGGTGATGGCCGCTGCGGTCAGGCCATGGTGGTGCGAGCCGCGGACATCCATTTCTTCCATGGCGATGCGGTACAGGCGCCACAGGGTGGAGCTCTCGCGGATCTGCGGGGCCAGCGTGCCGGTGCGTTCCAGTTCCTGCAGCGACGCCACCGGCGCGCCGGTCACCTTGCGGTACTGCGCGGTGAAGGCCTCGTTGGCCTTGGCCACGATGCCGAAGTAGCGGCTCTTGGTGATCATGATGGCCCACGACAGCAGCAGCATCAGGCCGAGCATGGCCACCACCACCCAGGCGTCGACCGGCATCGCCTTGAGGATGAAGCCGAAGTGGCTGACGCCGGCGGACTGTTCGTCTTCGCCGAAGGCGACCAGGCGCGATTCGGCGCCCTGCGCGCTGGCATCGGCCAGCAGCTGGGTGGCCGGGCGGGCCACCTTGGACACGCGCAGTTCGTCGATGTCACCCAGGAACGGCTGGGCCATGGCCACCGCTGCGGTGGCGCCTGCGGCCGGGGCCACGTCGGCGCCCAGCAGTGCTTCACCGGCCAATGCCGGCAGGCCGGCCTCGATGCGGGTGGCCTCGCGGCCGCCCACGTACAGCACCACCGCGCCATCGCTGGCGGTCACCGCCAGGTGCGCCCACTGCCCCGCCGCCAGCGCCGGCACCGGTTGGCTGCGTTGCTGGTTGACGCGCACGTAGGGCACGCCGTTGTCCAGGCCGATGATCAGCACGTTGTCGCCTTCGCGGCGGCTGTAGATGGCCTGGTCCGGGCCCAAGTGGGCCGGCTTGATCCACGCCGAGACAGTCATCGCACCGTTGGCGGCCAGGGCCAGCGATGGCGAGCCGGGCAGGTGCAGCGGCTGGCCGGCCAACTGCGCGCCGCGCCCGATGATGGCGCCGTCGGCGGCCTTGAACGGGCCACTGGGATGGTTGACGTAGGCGGTGGTGTCGCGCGGCTCGTTGCCTTCGGCGAAGTGGTACACGGCGCTGTAGTCCGGGTCGAACACGCGTTGGCCGTTGCCCGCCGCCGGTGCACCGGCGTTGCCGTAGTACATCCACAAGGTCTGCGGCGCGGTGCCGCTGATGGCCGGCACGTCCACCCAGATCAGGGCCATGCCCAGGCTGGCGTCGTACTGTTCCACCTGGTGGTTGAGCACAGTGCGGCCGTCGGCACCGATGAAGCGGATGTCGCTGCCGCCGTCGGCCACGCCGTCGAAGGCGAAGTTGCCGGTGTGCAGGCGCACCAGCACGGGCGTGCGGCCGAGGTTGCCGCCGAGCGCGGCGCCGTTGGGGCCGGCATCCACGGTGATCGGCTTGCGGTATTTCCAGTCGGCCTGCCACCACGGGGTATCGGCACGGGCGGTGCCGAGCGTGCACATGCTCAGGCAGAACAACAACAGGGCAAGAAGGCGTTGCATGGGAAATATCTCCGGGGAAGTCGGGGGTCGGGCTCAGTAACTGGCGCCGACGCTCAGGTGCAGTCGGTTCGCGCCCTTGGTGGTGGTGGGGCCATCGCTGAGCGTGTGGCCGTAATCCAGGCGCAGGTTGAAGTGGTCGCTGATGCGCAGGCTGCTGCCCAGGCCGGCGGCGGACATCCAGCTGCTGTCGGCCTGCTCGGGAAGCGGCCGGCGCAAGCCCAGCCAGGCGCCATCGACGAAGGCGTACAGGCGCCAGTCCTGCAGGCCCCACAGCGCGAACGGGCGGGTGCGCCATTCCAGCGTGGCCAGCGCGCCGTAATCGCCGATGCCTTCGGCCGAGCGGTAGCCGCGCGTGGTGTACATGCCACCGGCGGCGAACTGCTCGCCGGAGACCAGCGGCTGGTCGGTCATCTGTGCGGAGATGCGCGCGAACCACTGCGCGCCGCTGTCCAGGGTGTAGGTGTCGCTGAGGTCCAGCTTGAGCGCGAAGAAGCTGGAATCGGCGTAGGCGCGCTTCCAGTCGAACTCGTCGTCACTGCTGCCGTAGCCGAGCAGGCTGCGCGCGCCGAACACGGCCTGCAGCGCCACGCTGAGCTGGTGCTTGTCACCCTGGCGGAAGCCGCTGTAGCCGAGCGTCAGCGGCGCGTACTTGAGCGGGGCGAAGTCGGACGCCTGGCCGACCATCGCCACCGATTCGTCCAGGTCCTTGAAGTCGATGCCGGCCGACAGCTGGTGCCACCACGCGCCGGTCATGGGCAGGCTGTGGTTGAGCTTGACGCCCAGCGCATGGCCCTTGCCGGTGACGTTGGTCTGGCCGCTGGAGACCACGTTGCTGTCGGAGCGGTAGCCGGAGAATTCCAGCATCCAGTCCGGGCTGCCCAGCGGCAGGCCGTAGGACGCCGACAGCACGTTGGCCTGGTCCAGGTCCTGCGGGGCGGCGAAGAAGGTGAGCGAGGCGGTGTGGTCTTTCTGCCACAGGTTGTCGTGGCCGATGCTGACGATGCTGCGCAGCGGCTCGGTGTCCACGCTGTGGTCGTTGTTGACCGTGGCGCTGAACCGCCAGGGCGTCTTGTCCTCGACCTTCAGCTCCACGTCCATGGTGCCTTCGGCGGTGCCCTGCTTGACCAGCGGCACCACCTGGCGCTTGCCGCCGCGGTTGAGTTCAGTGAGTTCGCGCTGCGCACCGTCGAAATCGGGTACCTGGCCCGGCTGCAGCGCGGGCACGCGTTCGCGCAGGCGCGCGGCGTCGTTGTAGCGTGCGCCCACCACGTTGACCTGGCCCACGCGGGTTTCGGTCACCTGCAGGATCACCACGCCGCCGCTGACCTGCTGCTCGGGCAGGTCGACGTACACCGACTGGTAGCCCTTGCGCTGGTACGCGGCCTGCAGCGCCAGCCGTGCGGCGTCCACGTCCTGCAGGGTGCGGTCGGGGCCCAGGTGCGGGGTGACCGCGCGCTCGATGTCGCGCGCGTCCAGCACACTGTTGCCGCGCACCAGGTACTCGTTGATGGTGACGCGCGCGGCGGTCGGCGCGTCGCTGGCAGCGGGCGTGGCCGCGGTGCCGGCGGCCGGTGCCTGCTGCGCGGCGGCCAGCGGCATCACGCACAGCAGGCACAGCGGCAGCGGCGACCAGGCCGTCGCCTTGGGGGTTGAAGACATCAGGAGCTTCTCACTGCGGAAGAGGGAAGGGACACGCGCTGCGGTGGCCGCGATGGTGCGCAACGCGGGTAACACCGGCGTTGCACGCGCAAGGCAGTTGCGGCGCAATGGCCGCACCGGGCCGTGGCCACGCGCGGTGGCCGTGGAAATGTCGGGCGTCATGCTCACTGCCGTTGCGTGCCCGGGGCGGCCATGCGCGCACGTTGTTCGGCACTCAGTTCGCCCATGCCCACCACCTGCACCACGCTGTCCGGGTCGTAGCGGTCATCGCCCTTGGCTGGGGTGACGCTACTGGTCTCCTCACCGAAGCCCAGCACCTGCACGCTGATGGTGGACGGCTGCGCCTGGCGGGTTTGGCGCTTGACCATGTCCTGCGCGGCCTGCACGGCGTTGTTGGCCGCCGCACTGGCCGAGGTCAGCGCGTTGACGTTCACTGCCGCCACCATCGGAATGCCCACGGCCTTGCCCTGCACCTGGATGTTGTCGGCGTTGAGCACCTGCAGCGCGGCCAGGTTGACGTTGCCCGACACGCGGATACCCGCTTCGCCCGCATCGATGGTGCCCAGCGGCGCGATCAGGTCGATGTCGCCCGGCGGTACTTCGGCGATCGGGTTGAGCGTGGCGATACCGGCGCCGGTGCTGGGCGTGTTCGGCGACAGCGCCACGTTGCCGACGCTGTCGTACACGCGGCGCTGCGGGGTGTAGACCACGGTGGTCTTGCTGCCGCGCCCGGCGTTGATGTCGCCTTCTGCCGACCAGGCCAGCACGTTGCCGCCGAAGGTGGTGAAGATGCGGCTCTGGCCCAGCAGCAGGCTGCCGCGCGCATAGATGTTGATGTCGCCCTCGCCCTGGGTGAGCACGCCCGACCCCGGCCCCGGCACGAAGCCGCCGTCGACGCCCACCAGCGCGCGTCCACCCGGTACCAGCAGGCTGATGTCGCCGCCGAAATCGGTATGGATGCCGGCATCGTTGACCAGGTAGAACGGCAGGCCCTCGCTGGGACGACCGGCGGCGATCCACTCGGCCTCGGTCACGTAGCGTTTGCCCGGCAGCGGGCGGCGGGTGGCCACCACGTCGCCGGTCTTCTCGAAGTACAGGGCGCTGCTGAACATGGTGAGGTCGCCGCGGTAGGCGATCTCGCTGCCCTTGGCATCCTTGGCCGGCAGCAGCGTGGCGATGGCTTCGCGGCCGCGCAGGTAGCTGCCCTCGCGCGGGCCGTCCACGTCGGTGTACTCGCGGCCGCCGGCCTTGAGTTCGGCGTAGTACACGTTGCGCAGGAACGCGCTCTGCTGTTCGGCCGGCAGCTGCGCGAAGAACGCCTGGGCGTCCATGCTGGCCGCGTCGAAATGCAGGCCCCGGCCGTTGGCACCGCCGAAGCGCGCGGTAAGCCAGTTCACCAGATGCAGCTGGCTGTCATGCTTGAACTCGCGGGCCAGGTCGCGGTTGGCCGCGCCGGTGCCACCGCTGGCGGTGGCCGCATCGCGCGCCTGGTCCAGCGTCTGCTGCTGTTGTGCGAGGAACGCAGCGGCACCGGCCTCGTCGCCGCCGTAACCGAATTCGGTCTTCAGCCACTGCGCCAGCGAGGTGGCACCGCCGTACACACGCACCACCTTGCCGGCCTGTTCGCCCAGCGCGCGGTTGGGATCGGCCAGGTTGGCCGCGTCCAGGTAACGCGCGGCGAAGCCGGTCCAATCCGCACCGTGCGGGCCGACGCCGGCAGCCACGGCAATGGCGGCTCCGCTGCTGCGGTCGCCGGCGCCCCCGTTGGCGACCGGGCCCAGGCTGCGCAGTTCGCCCTTGTCGGCCATGTACAGGTCACGGCCGGCGCTGATGTCGAGCAGGCCGGGGCCGGCGATGTAGAAGGTGCTGAAGCGGATGTCACGGCCGGCCTGCACCACCGACACGTCGTCGGCGCTGGTATGCACGATCAGGTTGCCGCGCGCGGTGCCGACGCCGATGAAGGTCGGTTTGGGCGCGGCCGTGGGGTCGCCGCCCTTGAGCTGGCCGAACCAGCCCAGTGCGCCATCGTTGTTGCCGTACACCATGCCCACGTTGTCCAGCGCGCCCAGTGGCGTGCCCGAATTGACGATGTCACGCCCGGCACGGATGGCGACCGCGCCGCCACCGTCGTACCAGGTGGTGGTGTCGGTCCGGACGGCACCATTGCTCAGCACGTTGTTGGTGGTGGTGACGATGCTGCCGGTGCGCAGGCCCACCAGGTCACCGGTGAGCGCGTAGTAGCGCGACGGCACCTGGCCCACGTACACGTGGCCCGATGCGCTGGGGGCGGTGAACGCGAACAGGGGATAGGCCTGCGCCGAACTGCTGGGGTCGTTGCCAGACAGCAGCACGCTGGGCGCCAGGCCGGTTGGGCTGACGTTGTGGATGAACCGGCGGCCGTACCAGACCGTGTCGGCCAGGCCCACGAAGCCGGGATTGAACGGGCTGGGCAACGCGGTCGGGTCGGCGCCGGACACACCCAGGCCGGTGCCGTTGGCATAGATCGAGCCGGCCGCGAGCAGTTCCAGCTGGCCGGTGCCGCGCGCGGTGAACACATCGTCCACCGGCGACGGCGCCAGCACCACGCCGGCCACGAAGTTCTCGTTGTTGGTGCCCTGGATCGGCGCGGTGCGCGGGGTGCCGTAGTAGATGCTGCCGCTGGCGGCGGTGGCGCGCAGCACCGACGGGTACACATGGTTGCCGTCGGTGGCCTGGGCGTCGTTGCGGGTGTTGCGGTCAAGCATGGCCAGCGACGGGGTGAGGTTGCCACCGGCGGCCATCAGGTCCACCGCCGTGGACGGCGTCCACAGCGAGAACCAGCTCCAGCCGCCATCCTGGTAGGCCGTGCCGTCCACGCTGAAGGGCGTGCCGTTGTTGAACTGGGGCACGCGTCCGGGGTCGGTGACGGTGCCCAGCACCAGGTCGCCCCGGGCGTCCAGGCGTGCGCCGGCATCGCCGAGCACCAGCACCGGGCCGCCTGCCGCCGTGGCCGCTGTCGCGCTGTACATGTCGTACGGGCGCGATTCCTTGGCGTCCTGGCGGCTGCCGTAGCGCAGCTCCACGCCGCCTACCGCACCGGCTTCCAGGCGCAGCGCACCGCGCAGGTTGGTGAAGCTGCCGTTGAGTTCCAGGTGATGGATGTCGTTGACGGTGACCAGGTTGGCCTCCGGCGGGCTGTTGCTGCCGGTGTACGAGCGCAGCGCGGGGTCGGCGTTGAGGCCGCCGCCGATGCGGATGTCCAGGTCGCCGCCGCCGGTCTGCACCAGGGTGCCGTCGGCGGTAACGCGACCGGTGCTGGCCACGGCCAGGTTGAGACCGGCGCTGCGGTTGATGTGGACCCCGCCGTGGTCGCCCCGCCCCTGCAGCATGCCGGCGTCTCCGGTCGCGTCCAGCAGCAGGTTGCCGCCGCCGAGCGTGCCGAACCCGGTGAAGCCGATCAGTCGCGGCATTTCCACGAAGTTGTTGTAGTAGTTGGCGCCGTTGGGCGCCGCCACGTAGGTGCCGAAGTTGATCCACCACGCGGTGGGCAGGCCGTCGGCCCCGCCCTGCACGCTGCCGGTGCCCTGCCGCCACAGCCAGTTGCCCACCGCGGCGGTGGAACTCACCCGGTCGGTGGCATAGCCCAGCGCTTCGGCACGCAGGGTGGTGCCCGGTCGGCCCAGGCTGTCGCCCACGATGGTGCCGCCGGCGCGCAGCAGCAGGTTGCCGCCCGCCTCGGGATACCAGGCCTGGTACAGGCTCTGGCTGCCGCCGTCGACCAGGTGTTCGAACACACTGCCCTTGTCGCCGAGCACGGTGTTGCCGATCGGGTTGGAGGGATTGGGCGTCACCACCGCACGCGGCTGGTTGTAGGGATCGCGGCCCTGGGTGGACACCACCGCCGACGGCGTACCGGCGGTGTACACGCCGTACAGCGAGGTGGTGGCGATGTCGCCGCCGGACACCAGGCGCAGGTCGCCGGTGCCGGTACGCACCACGCTGGGCAGCTGCTCACGGCCCGGCAGCGTCTTGAATTCCCTGTCCGGCGGAACCTCCGGCGAACCCACGGCGGCCAGACCGTCGTAACCGAGGTCGTTGAGATTTTCCGGGCCGCTGTAGATCAGGCCCCAGCCCATCAGTTCGGCGATCTGGTCGTCGGTGAAGGCAGACCCGGCGGTCGGGACGAAACTCAGCATGTACTCACCGAAGAACACGTTGACCATTTCGACGAACAGGTCGGGATCGCCCCAGACATACGTGGCCGGCGAGCCGGTGCCGGGAATGTCCACCACCGCCCCACCCTGCCCGTAATGCGGGTCGGACAGACGCAGGCTGCCGGTACCGGCGCGGTCGATGGTGAGGCGGTCGGCACCGGCCATGTCGGCGCCGGCCACCAGGCTGATGTCCCACGATTGCGAACCGGCCGCCAGCATCGGCGCCAGCGCCCAGATGCGGCCCTGGTTGCCGTCGGCGTCGGTGGGCCGCAGGTTGACCGTGGTGGCGCCGCCGGGCAGCTTGACCTCGGTATCGCTGGGAATGAAGGCACCCTTGGCCAGGCCAAGGTCAGTGGCCAGGGTGACCAGGTTGCCGATCGGCGAGGCGGGCAAGGCCACGCCTGCCGGCCAGGTCATCGCCGCGATGTTGGCGGCCATCGGCAGGCGCAGGCCGGCGGACAGCTGCGCGCCCTGCGGCAGGGTGACCGCGTCGGCCAGCACGGTGCCGGCCGCGTACAACAGCGCGCCGGACGCATCGTGCACCGCCGCGCCCAGCACCGTGCCCTTGGCCAGCGCCAGGGGCAGCGCCAGGCGCGCATCGGCCGGCAGCAGGGTGCCGGCGGCCATCTGCATGCCGCCGATGGGCAGGTCGTAGTTGAGCACCTTGCCCGAATTGAACACGCTGCCCGCGGCCAGCGTGACCAGCCCGCCGTGCGGCACCACCACGTCGCTGCCGAACAGCTGGCGGCCGGCGGTCAGGTACCAGCCGTTGTCGTCGAAGGTGCTGCCCAGGCGGCTGCCATCGAAGCCATCGCTGATGCTGCCGAACACCTCCAGGTCGCCCTGCGCGCGCAGCACCAGCGCGCCGGCTTCACCGGAGCCGCGCACGCTGCTGCGCGCCAGCGCCGGGGTAAGGCTGGCATAGCGATGGGCGGACAGGTCCAGGTCGCCGTCCACGTGCAGGTTGCCGTCGGCGTTCACGCCCAGGTCGGCCACCACTTCCACGCCGGGGCGCAGGTGGAACGCGTCGCCGTAGCGACGCAGGCCGGCCAGGCGGTTGTCGACCAGCGCGCTGTTGCCCAGTGCGGCGTCCATGAAGGTGCTGCTCTGCGCGTGCAGGCGGTCGAGGTAGGCCTGGTCGATGACCTGGTAGGTTTCGCCGCTGGCGGTGCGGTCGCTGCCGGCGGCGGCGCTGTTGTCGGTGATGAAGGCATTGAGCTGGATCGCCTTCGCACCGTCGATGGTGATCGCGCCGCCAGCGTCGATGGCCACGTCGTTGCTGCCCACGCGCGGCGCGTTCAAGGCCACCGTGCCGTGGCTACGCTCGCTGCCGGCCACGCGCAGGTCCATGCGCGCGCCGCTGGCGATGGCCAGCGAGCCGGTGCCCGAATCGATCTCGATGGTGGCCCGGTTGGGCGCATCGATGGCCACGCCGTAGCTGTCACGGCGCAGCACGCTGGCACTGGCATCGAGCACCGCCGTGCTACCCAGGCTGACCCCGTTGCGCGCGGCCAGGCGGATGCTGCCGGCCTGTTCGCCGCTGGCATCGACGGTGCCGTTGACGGTGAGCTGGCCGTTGTCCAGCCCGATGTTCACCTCGTGCGCCACCACTTCGTCGCCCAGCACCAGGTCGCCCAGGCCGATGCGGAAGGTGCGCGCGCCGGTGACGCCATCGCGGGTGAGGCGGGTGTTGAGGCCGCTGAAATCGGCGATGGACTGCCCATGCAGGTCGATCCGACCGGCGCTGTAAGGCACGTCGGTGCCGCCGGCATCGTAATGCCCGCTGCTGCTGCCGAGCAGGGTGCCGGCCAGGTCGATGGCACCGCTGGCAGCACGCACGCGCAGTGAACCGGCGCGGTTGTTCTGCGCGGCCAGGTCGATGCGTGCAGCGGCGGCCTGCTGCACGTTGCCGCTGCGGCTGTCGATCACCACATCACCGCCCCAGCTGTACTTGGCGGTGTCGAAGAAGGTGATGCGGCGGCCGGCCAGGTCCAGCTGCGCGCCGTCGGCCAGGCGCACATCGCCCTGCGCGGCCAGGCTCAGCTTGCCGCTGGGCAGCAGCACGGCGGTGTCCAGCAACAGGGTGCCGGCGCGGCTGTCCAGGGCGATTTCCGCGCCCAGCGCGCCGGCCAGCGCGGCGTTGTCGGGGCGGGCCGCGGCACCGTTGCCGGTGACCTGCAGGTTGCCGCCGGCGGTGATCGTGTTGACCGACCCGGCCGCGCCGGTGAGCAGCGGGGTGGTGATGAACAGTTCGCCACCCTGGCGGGCGTACGAGCGCGTGGCCGCGTCCCAGTCGCCCTGGGTTTCGAACACGCCCAGGCTGCCCTTCTGGTTGGCGGTGAGGCGCTCGCTGGCGTTGAGGTGCACGCCGGCAAAGCCCAGGGCGAGGCGGTCCTGCGCACGCACGGTGTCCGGCTGCGTGCGCGGGCCGTAGCCCAGCACGATCTCGCGGGCGTCCACCACCAGCTGGCCGTGACCGGTGCCCGGGCCGTCGGCGATGATGCTGCCGGCCGGCGCCAGCGCGCCGCTCCAGACCAGGGTGTCGGTATGGATGCGGGCCACGGCATCGGCGTCGCCGTAACCGTAGATGGCCGGCGTGCCCAGCACCAGCTGCTTCAGCGCGGACCTTCCGGTGACCGCATCGAAGGTGGACAGCGACACATCGCCGTAGAAGTTGACCGACTCGCGCGCGGTCAGCGACAGCGCTTCCAGCGCCGGTGCACCCACGCTGGTGTCGCCCAGCAGCAGGCGGCTGAGCACGTCCTGGTTGAGGGTCATGCCAGAGGGCAACGTACCGCGCGCGGTGGCGTCGGCAATGGCGTCGGCACTGCCGACGTTGATGCCACCCACGGCCAGGGACAGGTTGCGCGTGCCATAGCGCACCGCATCGCCGAGCACGAACCGGTTGTCGGTGGCGGTGGCGATGGTGCCTTCGGAGTACAACCGGGTCTGGCCGGTGCAGGTGCCGGCCACCGCGCAGGCGCCGATCTCGATGCTGCCGGCGCCGTTGCCCTGGGCGTCCGGCGCATCGGGCGCCAGCAGGTTGATCTGGCCGTTGGACACGGCCAACAGTGCGTTGCGGCCGGGCGCGTAGATGTAGCCCTGGGTGGCGTCGTAGGCGGCGGTCCCCTGGCCCAGCGTGTTGATGCCCGCGCCCTGCTCCAGCACAATGCCGCCGGCCAGGCGGCCGGTCATGAGGAACACGTCGGCGGCCTGCAACTGTGCACCGGCACGCAGCACGATGCTGTTGCTGCCCGAACTGCCGTCGATGGTGATCACGTTGGCCGACTGCAGCGAGCCGGTCTTTGCGTTGGCGTAAGTGCTGCGCAGCTGCCCGCCGATTTCCAGGCGCGCCGCGCCGACGCGGTTCAGTTCGCTGGCATGCACCGAAATGCCGTTGAAGTCCGCGCTGGCTTCGGCACCATCGGCCAGGATTTCGTAGTGGGTGGCATTGACCAGGCGTGCTACCGAACCGGTGCCGCCGCTCGCCGCTGTGTCCAGCACGGTGGCGTTGAACTGCAGCGACGGCTGGTCCAGCCCACCGGCCAGGGCCGGACTGGTCACGTTGAAATTGACCGCCTTGGCGTCGCGCTCGAGCAACGGGCGCGGGGCGCCTTCGCGCGCGGCCTGCTGCAGGGCGAAACTGGCGTAGCTGGTTTCGTTGTATTGCGCGTAATTGCGCAGGGTGTCGGCGGCGGTGACCACCAGCTGGGTGGGCAGCACGTCGCTGCTGCCGGTGTTGGCAATGCCCAGCCGTGCCGAGGTGCTCCACGAGCCGTTGCGCAGGGCCTGGGTGGTGCCGAAGGCCGCCGCGCTGCCGGCCAGGCCGTTGAGTTCCACCCGGAACGCACCGGGCAGCAAGGCATAGGTGGACGGCAACAGCGTATAGGTGCCGGCCGGCAAGCCCGGCACACCGGCGCCGATGGTGACCTGCTGGCCAATGGCCGGGTCGCCGGCGCCGCGCTCGCTGCCCAGCGGCGCCTGCGCAGCCTGGGCGCCGGGCACGATGGCGTACACCGGGTTGGTGGCCAGGCCCGGCAGGGTGAAGCCGTCGCGGCCCATCTGCACCAGCGGGTGCAGGCGCGCATCGGTGGAGCCGCCGCGGCCGGACAGGAACGCCGCACCGGTCAGTTCGCCGCCGCCGGACAGGTCCAGTACCGCGCCCTGCTGCGCGTTCACTGCGTGCGAGCGGAATTCCACCTTCGGTTCGCCGCCCACGCCCTGGTAGGCCACGTCCACGCCGTTGTAGTTGTAGACCAGCCCATCGACGGTGCCGCCGTAGGGCATCACCAGGTCCTTGGCACTGACCGAGGTCACGCTGCCCGGCAACAGGTTGACCACGCCGGTGTAGCCGCTGCCATCGGCGCGGCCCAGCGTGATGGTGCCCAGCGGCGCGCGCAGCACGCCGCCCTGGTTGATCACCGCCGCGCCAAAGCTCATGTTGCCGAACACGCTGTACGGCTGCGGTGGCAACGCGGTGCCCACGCGCTGGATGTCCAGCACGCGGTCCGGGTTCAGTTCGGTGGTCAGCGCGCCCCACTCGTTCAACGTGCTGCGCAGGCCCACGGTGACGTTGCCGCTGCCGTAGATCTGCGCGGCCGCCAGGGTGGTGTTGCCCGGCGAGAACAGGTCGGCGGCGCGCAGGCGCAGGTCGCCCTGGCTCTGGATGCGCACCGTGCCGAAGGCATCGCGTTCGACCACCAGCGGATCGACCGCATTGCGCACGATCTCGCCGTTCGCACCGAAACCGACGGCGCCCACCACGTCGACCAGGTTCCCGGCGAAGGTGATGGACGCGGCGTCGGCCAGCGTAGCCACGCCCAGCGAGCCGGCGGCCGGGGTGAGGTTGCGCGACCCGGTCACCGGGTTGGGCATGATGGTGTTGTCGATCTGGCGGCGCGCCGCGCCGGACAAGCGCAGGTACGGCGCGTCCAGCCGGACCTGGCTGTCGCGTGCGGCGTCGGTGGACAGGCCCAGCGCGCTGGCGGTGAGGTACAGCGCCTGGCGCATGCTGAGCGTCACGTTGCCGTCGAAATCGAGCAGGCCGTTGACGTACAGCGACGCGGTGTCGAAGCCGCCGGCCTGGAGGGCATCCACGCCGTAGCGCGCCTTGCCGTAGGCCAGGCTCGGGTCGCGTTCACCGGCCACCACGTCCGCACCCAGGCCGCTGCCACTGTACTGCTGCTCAATCACCAGCTCGCGCGGTAGGCGCACGCCGTCATCCACCTCGGCGCCCTTGCTGCTCCAGCGGTCGACCTGGCCGTACACCGGGGTTTCCAGGTTCAATGCCAGCGTGCCGCCGCGCGCGCCGTTGCCACCGGCTGCCGCATGCAGGCTGCCATCCACATACAGGCCGTTGCTGGCACTCAAGGCGATCACGCCGCCGTGGCTGGCCACGGCCGTCTGGCCGAGGCCGGGCAGGTCCAGCACCGCCTGCGCGCCGGAGGCCTCCAGCCGGGCACCGTCGCGCACCACCACGAATGCGTCGATGGCCGGCAGGTCGCGCGAGGCCAGGTCATGCCGCGCGCCGATTTCAATCGTGCCGCCGTCCAGCACCTTGCCCTGGCGGTCGCCGGTGGCGCCCACCGCGGTGTAGGCGGCGCCGGAGACGTCCAGCAGCGCGTGCTCGCCGATCCAGATCGAGCGCGCGTTCGGCATGCCGTTGGGGCGGTTGAGCAGCGGGCCTTCGCCCAGGTCGCCGCCGAGCACGCTGATGCGGCCGCCGCGGGCCTGCAGTGTGCCGTCGAGGGTGATCTGCGCATTGCCGGTCAGCTGGAGGGCCTGGCCCGGGTCGACGGTGATCCGGCTGTCCGTGCCGACCTCCAGGTCGGCGGCGTTCTGCGGCGTGCCGGCGGTCAGTGACAGGCCCGCGCCCTTGCGCAGCGTCACCGCACCGCTGGTCGGGTCATCCTGCTGCAACGGCGGCAGCCAGGCCGACAACGCCCCGTGCGGATCGTCGCCGCTGGCCAGTGCGCGCGCGGCGGCCAGGTCGACCTGCAGCAGCGGCATCGCCACGTCCGCGCGCGCGCCGTCCACCACGGTGACGCCGTCGCGGCCGATCACGTTGTACTGCTTGAAGCCGGACTGGAACAGGCTGCTGTCCAGCGCCAGGAACGACTGCACCGGCACCTCGCGCTGCCACACCGTGCCCACCGGCAGGCGCGTGCCGGCCGGTACGGTGATCGCCGCAGTGGCCACGCTGCCGGCGGTGTAGCGCGAGGTCTGCGCGGGAATCGGCAGGCCGCCAGGGAAGACATTGGCCGGCACCACGTAGCCGGCCGGCAGGTCGGCGATGGTCCACAAGGTGGTGCCCGCGGGCAGGATCTCGCCGGCCTGGCGCACCGGGCCGTAGTTGGCCAGCTGCACGCTGGTGGGCAGCACCCATGGGGCCTGGGTGGTGATCGGCTTGCTGCTGCTCACTTCCGGCCGCACCGTCACCGGCATCGGCTTGCCGCCCGACACGTGGGTGACGGTGATGGCGAAGCTCAGCGGGATGATGTCGCCGGGCTGCAGGATCACGTCGGCGGCCAGGCGCACCGGCAGCGTGCTGGCCTCACCAGCGGCCAGGTGTTCGACCGCATCGGGGATGTCCCCGCCGATGCTCACCAGCGTGCCGTTTTCGATGTTGAGCGCGCCGCCGCCCTTGACGCCATGCGCGCGGATGCTGCCATCCAGCGACAGCACGCCGCTGCCCATGTTCTGGCCGGCGGCCAGGGTGACGTTGCCGCCCTTGCCGCCCGTCACCTCGCCGTCCACGCCCATCGCCGCGCCGGAGGACACATCGATCAGGCTGCCCTTGCCCAGGCTGACGTTGCCGGTGCTGCGCAGCGACACACTGCCGCCATCGACGAACGGCAACCCGGCGATGGACGCCGGGTCCTGCCACTGGTTGGTCCACAGGCCGCGCGCATCGAGGGTGACGTTGTCGCCCACCATGACCTGGTGCAGCAGGGTATCGCCCGGGCGCGCACTGATCGGCAGGTCCAGCCACGGCGTGCCGGTTGCCGTGTGCTGCACCACCATGTCGCCGAGTGCGATGCTGCCGCCACGGGCGCGCAGGTCGGCGTTGATGCGCACGTCGCTGGCATGCAGGGCGATGCTGCCGCCATGCGCCACTTCGACGGCCTGGTCCACGCGGATGCCGGCATGTGCGTACACCGCCACGCCACCGAATGCCTGCGCGTTGAGCCATGCCGCGTCCAGCGCGATCGTGCCTGCGTCGGCGCTGTCACCCTCGCCGACGGTGACACGCTCGACCAGTGGCGCAGGGCTGAAGCGCTGCTGGCCACTGTCCTTGTCGTAGAACGGCAGGTAGCTGCCCACCACCAGCTGGCCCTGCCGGGCCACGCTGGTCTGTGCCTGCTGGTAGCCGTCCAGCGCGCCGTCACGCGCACGCTGCTGGCGCTCGCCCTGGAAGGTGGTGGTGTCCACCTCGCCCTGCAGCTGCGCATGGGCCGTGGACACGATCAGCTGGCCGGCGTCGCGGCCCACGGTGTAGCCGTTTTCCAGCTTGCGCTGCGGGGCGATCAGCGGGTTGTAGTAGAAGGTGGTGTTGCCCCAGCGCGCGTGGGTGTCTTCAAAGCCACGGTACAGGCCGGTGTAGAGCAGGTCGCCGGGGGCGGTGGAGGCGTTGTACAGCACGCCGTCCGCGCCCTTGAGGTGGGTCAGGTTGACGTAGCCGGTCTGCACGTCCAGCGCGCCGCCGGACAGGTTGATGCTGGAGCCGCGCGCGGTGGTCACGTTGCCGCCGCTGAACTGCACGGTGCCGCCCTGCGCCGACCACTCGCCGATCCCGTGCCCGGTGACGCCCAGGTAGCCGCCCACTTCGAGCAGGCCGCCGGCGGTGTACCAGCGGTCGGCCTCATAGCCATTGGTGCCGGCCGGCACCAGCACCAGATCGCGGCGGTCCAGCCAGATGTTCTTGCTGTTGAGCGATGCGTCGTCGCGGTTGAGCGGCGCGTCGCGCTGCTCGTTGCCCTGCACGTTGATCTGGACGTTGTTGGCTTCCATCGCGATCTTGACGCCGACGTAGCCGGCCACGTCGAGGCGCGCGCCCTGGCGGACCTCGCTGTCGGCGGCATCGACGAAGATCTGCCCGCCGGTGGCCAGGGTCAGGCTGCTGTCGGCGAAGGCGACCGTGCCGCCCGTGTTGATCTGCACCAGCGACTGGTCACGGCGATGGGCGATACCGTCGCCGACCTTGTCCGAGTCCTGCACCAGGGTTTCGCGCTGCACGTCCAGCGCCGTGGTGGCGCTGGGGTCGAGCACGATCGCGGTGGTGCTGCCCTGGTCCAGCAGCACGCTGCCGGTGGTGTCGGCGCGTTCGTTCTGCAGGTGTACGGTGCCGCGGGTGTGCACCGAGGTGGTGGACAGCAGCGTGCCCTGCTGGCGCACGTCGTGGCCGGCCAGGGTGATGTCACCGGTGCTGGCCTGGACCAGGCCGGTGTTGCTGACCACGCCGCTGGCAGGTGCGGTATCGGCCGCGGCCGCCGTGGGGCTGCGCAGCGTGTTGACCACGTTGCCGCGGGTGGTGGAGGTCTGGTTCTGGTCGGTGGCCATGCCCTTGCGGATCACGAACGCATCACCAGCGGCCAGCGTGGTCTGGCCGTTGGCGGTGGTGATCTGGCCGTGGTTGTGCACCTGGCGGCCCAGCATGAGCACATAGCCGCCGCCGTCGGTGACCGAGGCCGGCACATGCGTGGTGATCTGCGCGCCGCGCTCGACCACCACGTCGCCGCTGGCGGCGCCATGGCTGAAGCTGCTGGCGGTGGTGGCCACCTCGTTGCCGAAGGTGGGAATGAAGCCGCTGCCCTGCGCGTCGCTGTACAGGCCCTTGCGGAACTGCGCGTCGCTGATGTTCACCGCTGCGGCAGCCAGGTTCTTGACGTTGACCTGGCTGCTGCCGTCGAACACCACGCCGTTACGGTTGACCAACATCACCGTGCCCTGGCCCTGGATGCGGCCGAGGATCTGCGAGGGTCGCGCGGACGGGTCGTTGACCCGGTTGAGCAGCGACCAGCCGGCCTGCTGGTCGAAGTCGACCACGGTGTTGCGGCCAACGTTGAAGGTTTCCCAGTTGAGGATGGCCTTGTCGGCGGTCTGCGCGATGCTGACCGTGGTGGTGCCGTCCTTGCTGGCCTGCACCGGGCCACTGGCGTTGGACCAGCCGCGGGTCAGCGCGTCATCGTCCACCTTCAGGCCGCCCTCGCCCAACCCGTCGGGCACGCTGCCGGCACGCAGGCGCGCGGCGTCACGCGCGGTCTGCTGCATGCGCTGCTGCATGGCGATGGCCTGCGCGGCGGTGTTGAGGTTGTCCAGCGAGGTCTTGAGCGTGTCGCGCGCCTTCTGCGCCTGCGCATCGGTGCGCGCCAGGTTGGACGGCATGCCGTTGGGCAGGCGGCCGCTCTGCACCGCGTTCTGCTGCTGTACGCCCTTGTTGGCGAACCACGCCGGACTGAAGGCCTGCTGCGCGGTGGCACTGGCCACCACGCCGCCGGCAACCAGCATCACTGCGATGGCCTGCGCCAGCGGACGTACCTGCGGCGTACGCAGGGATGCACCGACAACCGAACCGTTCTGCTGCTTCACCATCGCCGTCACCCGTCGCAATATCGTTCGCTGATAAGGACAAGCGCAGGTCACCGCGTTACGCGGCACGCCGTTCCCTGGCAACGGGAAGCAGCGTGACAGGGCAATGCGTTGCGCTTGTTACGCTGGATAAGACGCGGATACGTGGCAACGACTGAACCGTTGCAACAAAAATTTCATCTGCGCATGACGCCGCCGCGATGGGTGCCGTGCGCGTCATCGCGCTGTCATCGTTGCGTGCTGCAATCGCGCGCGACTGCGCGGTGCGCTCAGCCGAGCAGCACCACGCCGCCGGGCATGTTCACCACGCGTGCGCCGTACACATCGCGCACCAGGTCGATGAAGGTGTCCAGGTCGCGCAGCGGAATGCGTGCCTGCACCCGTCGCGCCTGCAGGGCCGCGCCGGTGATGACGATGCGGCCGGGCCGGTAGCGGTTGATCTCGTCCACCACCTCGGCCAAGGGCTGGTCATCGGCGACCAGCCAGCCCTGGCGCCACGCGTCGATGCGATCCGTGGCCACCTGCGCGACCGAGGCGATGCGGTCGCCGCCCAAACGCGCCTGCCAGCCCGGCTGCAGCGTCACCGTGCGGGTGCCGCGCGTCAGCGTGGCGGTGCCGGCCAGGCAGGTGACACGCACATCGGCGCCGACGCAGCGCACATTGATCCGCGTCCCTGCGGCCGGTGTGACCCGGGCACCGTCGACATGGATCGCCACGCCGGCGCTGCCGCGCGCAGGCACGCTGAACTGCGCTTCGCCCTGGCCCAGTTGCAGGCCGGTGCCGCCGTCGACGCGGCGCAGGTCGGTGCGGGTGCCCATGGCCACCGCCACCCCCTGGATATCCAGCGTGCGCTGCTCGCCGGTGGCGGTGCGGAAATCGGCCCCCAGCGCGTCCATCTCCGGCCACATGCCCAACGGCGAGCGCGCCATCAGCCAACCGCCGGCAGCGGCCGCCACCGCGCCGCCGAGGAACGCGCGGCGCGTGCGGTTGACCCGGCTGCGCGGGCGCGCGTGGGCGGCAGGCGCGGGCAACGGCAGCGACGCGGCGGCGGTGGGTGTCGGCGCGGCGGCGGTGCCGGCCTGCAGTGCCGGGCCCAGCGCATTCCACAGCGCACGCGCCTGCGCGAACGCCGCGGCGTGGCGCGGGTCGAGCGCACGCCAGCGGCGGAAGGCGTCGGCATCGGCCTGGGTGACGGGCGCGCCCTGCAGGCGCAGCAGCCAGTCGTGCGCCTGCTGCTGCAGGTCGGGCGGAATCACGGCGGAGGCAAGCGGGTTCATACCAGTCATGACGGTTTTCCGGCGCCGGGACCGAACCGCTGCACCAGCGGCCGGTCCAGCCGTGCGGCGCAATGCTGCAGCGCCTTCTTCAGGTCTTTGCCGATCATCCGCGCGGACACCCCGTGTTCGGCGGCGATGGCCTCGATGGGGCGGTGTTCCACGCGGGCGGCAATCAGGATGGCGCGCTGGCGCTCGGGCAGTTCGCGCAGCGCGTCGGTGAGTGCGGTCATCTCCGAGCGGCCGAAGGTGACCGTGGCCGGGTCCAGGTGATCGGTGCCCTCCTCCATCAGCGCCTCCACCTCGGCGCCGGTGAGCACGCGGGCATGGGCACTGCGCTGGTCGCTGGCGGCGTTGACCGCCATCCGGAACAGGTAGGCCACCGGATTGCGCTGCGGCTGCGCGCCGCCCATGCGTTCCACCCGCAACCAGGTTTCCTGCAGCGCATCCAGCGCCAGGTCATCCGAGCCCAGCCGCCGCCGCAGGCGCTTGCGGAATGCTTCGTAGTGCTCCAGCAGCACGCTGCCCAGGCTGCTCATGGCAGGCCCTTGCAGGGCGCCGTGGAGGCGGCGCTGCGCGGCAGCAACTGCAGCGTGATCGGCTGCGGCAGGTCATCGGGCAGGCCGGGCAAGGCAAGCCCGCGCACGCGGGCCAGCAGCGCCTCGTCGCGCGCGGTGTCGCCACTGCCCTGCAGCAGTGCGCTTCGTTCAACGCGGTGGGCAGCGTTCAACCAGAGTTGCAGCAAGGCACGGTAGCTGCCCGGGCGCGTGGCACGGGTGCCGCACAGGGCCTGCTCAAGCGACCGCTGGATGATCCGCGCGGCGTGTGCGGGCACCGTGCCTGCCGACGCGGCGGGTGCGCCGTCCGGCACGCCCGGAGCAGCCGCATCGACGGGGACCAGGGTGAAGGCCGCCCCGTCGATGAAGCGCGGGGCCAACCCGGTGCCTTTCAACAGGGTCTGCAGGGCGGGCAGCGGTGCAAGGGTGCCGTTGACCGGCGTCGAGCGCAGCCCACCCAGCAGATGCGCATCGATCAGAACCGCCACCCCGGTGATCTCCCCATACATCTGCAAGGCCTGCGGCAACGGTTGTGCCGGTATGTCGAAGTGACGTGGCGTACGGCTGTCGTCGGCACCGGCGGCGGCCCCCCAGGGCAGCACCAGGCCCAGCGCGGCAATGAGCATCGCAACCAGCCCCCACAAGGGTCGCGGGCGGGCCCGTGCCCCGGTGTCATCAAACTGCATGCAAGACACGCCAGCATCAGAACGCCAAGCCGGTCACGTTAGAGCGGCTTCATTGCAGCGCGGTGACAGACATGATGCAGGGAGCGACACGACGTGGATGTGCGGTGCTGGCCTGTGCCGCGCTGTGGCTGGGCCTGTACAGCCCGGTCGCACGGGCGGGCGACGCCACCGATGCCACCGGCTGCGTCGAGCTGGAGGTCAATGGCGAGCGGATCCGCGATTACGCCTGCATGAGCCGACTGTTGGCACCGGCGGCAACGACGGCAACCCCCGCATCCACGGCTCCGATGGCCGCCGAACAGCGCGTCCGCCAACCGCCCAGCGCGCTGGGGCTGGCCAACCGCGCCGCCACCCAGCAGCGCATGGGCACCAGCTTCGGGGTGTCGACCCAGCCGCAGCGACCTGCCCCACCGCCCGCGCCGGTGCGCCCGTGAGTGACTAGGGAACGGCGGGCTCGGCTGGCTGTACCCCAAGTCCCAGGCGCAGCGGCTGGCGCATGCCGGGCGGCGGGGATCCGGGCAGGGGCGCATGGTCCAGCACGGCGCTCAGGTCGGCGTCGGCCTGTGCATCGCCCAGCGAGGCGAACTGGCTGCGGATCACCGTGCCGCCCGCGTCGATCCACAGGCTGACCGCCAGCGGGGTGGCCGGTGCGGTATCAGGGTGCTGCTGCAGGAACGCCTGCAGGCGCACCACGCGCGGATCGTCGGTGCGCGCAAGACGTTCGGCCAGCGCGGTGCTGGCGCTGCTGGCATAGGCCTGCCAGGTGGCCGGCACCGCAGGCTCGGCGGTGCTGCCGGTGCTGGCCGCGGCCAGCCCTGCCAGGATCAGCCAGCCCCGTATGCGGGCGCCGCCCCGCCATTGCCACACACCCATCGCCGTTGCTCCGTCACCGTGTCATGAACCCGGACCGCGCGGCGCCGCGTACGGCGGGGGCCCGCCGGCGGCCGGGTGGGCATGTACTGTGCGCACGCTGCGTGACAGTGCGATGGCGGACGGCGTCGGTTGGCACCGACCGTGGGTCGGTGCGCCTTTGCTCAATACGTCCCGTCGAACGCGAAGATCGGTTTGCGCTGCTTCCACAGCCCCGCGGTGAAATCCGGGAAGTCCAGCGTCTGGAAGCTGTTGGCGATGGACTGCTCCGACAGCGGGGTGATCGCACTCCAGGTGATGGCGTCGTAGATGTCGATCGGCATCGGCGCGCGGGCCTTCAGTGCTTCCACGAACGCATGGATCACGAACCAGTCCATGCCGCCGTGGCCGGCGCTGGCGGCGGTGTCGGCGTGCTGCTTCCACAGCGGGTGCTCGTACTGGTCCTGGTAGCCCTTGAAGTCTTCCCACTTGTGCGGGGGGCTGCGGCCTTCGATGTGGATGGACTGGTTGACGTCCATCCACAGGCCCTTGGTGCCCTGTACGCGGAAGCCCATCGAATACGGGCGCGGCAGCGAGGTGTCGTGCTGCAGGATGATGGTCTCGCCGTTCTCGCAGGCCAGCGTGGTGGTCACCACGTCGCCCAGCTTGAAGGCCACCTTGGTGCTGGGATGGGTGGTGCCGCCGCTCTTGGCCACGGTGTAGTCGTGCAGGCCGCGCGCCTTGCTGGCGAACGCATTGATGTGGGTGAAGCGGTTGCCGCGGTTGATGCCGGTGTACATCGCGCAGGGGCCGATGCCGTGGCTGGGGTACAGCTCGCCGTTGCGCTTGACCGAGTGCTCGGTGCGCCAGCGCGCTTCGGACCAGCCCTTGGCGCCGAACTCCACGCCGCTGTCATAGGGCTGGTTGGGGTCGCCGGAGTTGAACTTCACCCCGCGCAGGTCGTGCTGGTAGCCGGCCTGCAGGTGCACCAGTTCGCCGAACAGGCCCTGCCGCACCATCTGCAGCGCGGCCATCACATCGCGCCGGTAGCAGACGTTCTCCAGCAGCATGTACGGGGCGCCGGTGGAGAGCTGGGTCTTGAGCACGTCCCAGTGGTCCTGCAGGGTGATGCCGGCCACCACCTCGCAACCGACCGCAATCTTGGCCTGCATGGCCGCAATGGCCATCGGGGCGTGGTACTCCCACGGGGTGGCGATGACCACGCCATCCAGCCCGCGCTGTTCCAGCAGGCGCTTCCAGGCATTGACGTCGCGGTCCTGGCCGTAGGTTTTCGGCGCCGGCTTGCCGGCCTTGGCCACCATCTCCACGGCGCGGCCGAGCATGATCGGTTCGATGTCGCACAGCGCCACCACCTCCACGTCGTCGCGGCGCACCAGTTCCTTCAGCAGCACCTGGCCGCGCATACCCGTGCCGATCAGGCCCAGCCGCACCTTGCGCCCGCGCGCCCAGGCCGGCACCTGCGGCAGCAGGCTGCTGGCGGCGACGGCGGCGCTGGCCGCGATGAATTCCCTACGTTGCATGGAACACTCCTCTTCTTGAGACCGCGCCAGCGGGGGCCGGCGCGGTGGAACCGTCAGAATTTGTAGCCGACGGTCAGACTGTAACCACGACCGAAGATGGTCGCGTAATCACTGGAATCGCCCAGGAAGCTGTTCGGATCGTAGAACGGCAGGCGGTCGAACAGGTTCTTGATGGTGAAGCCCACGTTCCAGTGGTCATCCGGACGCCAGGCCACGCTCAGGTTGGCGGTCCACCACGACGGGGCGCCGTCGCACTTGCTCTGTTCCACCGGCAGGTACCCGGCGGTGCAGGTCTGCGGGTTGTTGTCTTCTTCATCGATCTGCTGGAGCGCCCACTTGGTGCCGCCCACGTAATTGATGAACATGCTGGTGGTGACCTGCTTGTAGCTCCAGTCGGCGTTCAACGTGGCACGCAGGCGCGGGTTGTTGTAATAGCCCACCAGGTCACCGTAGTACCAGCCGCTTTCCTCGTCCAGGTAGGAGCGGTTGCGGTTGGCGATGGTGGCGGCCACGCCGATGTTCAGGTTGCCCCACTCGCCCAGCGAGAAGCGGCTGCGCGCGTCGATGTCGAAGCCGTCGATCAGGGTCTTGCCGCGGTTCTTGTACTGGCCCACCACGCTGGCCACGTTGCCGGTGCTGTAACCGGGCAGCGTGCCGGGGCAGCTGACGCCGCTGGCCGGGTCGGCGCACATGGCCGCCAGCGCCGCCTGGTTGGCACGGTCGGCTTCGGTGATCGGCGAGCGGGTCGAGGAGATGATGTCTTCGTCGCGGGTGTAATCGGGTGCGACGATTTCGTTGGTGCGGTAGATGAACCAGTAATCGGCCGACACCGACAGCCACGCGGTGGGCTCGTAGACGAAGCCCAGCGTGGTGATCTTGGCCTTCTCCGGCTTCAGCTCCGGGTTGGGCTGGGTCATGCGCGCCACGGTGCGGCTGCAGTCGCTGTTGAGCAGGGTCTTGCCCAGGTCCACGTCACCGCCACGCCGGGACTGCAGCAGCAGGTTGGCGATGGCGTTGGTCTCGTTGCAGCGCAGTTCGTCGCGGTAGCCGCCGAGCTGGGCGAACACGCCGCCGTTGCCGGATTCGGCCAGGCTGGGCGCGCGGAAGCCGGTGGAATAGGTGCCGCGCAGCATCAGCTGGTCGAACATCTGGTACTTCAGGCCGACCTTCGGGGCCAGGTTGGCGCTGAAGTCGGGGTACTTGTCCACGCGCAGTGCCGCGTCCAGTTCCAGCTTCTCGGTGAGCGGGGCCACGGTTTCGGCGAACAGCGCGTAGGTGTTGCGCTTGCCGTCGAACCACGAGCCACCCTGCTGGGTGATCAGGCCGTTGGCCGCGTCGGGGTTGCCGGGGGTGTAGAAGGTTTCGCGGCTGGCATTGAAACCGAAGGCCGCGCGCACTTCACCGGCCGGCATCTGGAACAGCGGGCCTTCGATCTTGCCGTCCAGGGTGTGCAGGCGGGTCCAGGACTGGATGTCGAAGGTGGGGAACGCTTCGCGGATCAGCGCCGCGTTGGCGTCGCTGATTTCGCCGAACTTGTACGCCGGGTGGTCGGAGATGATCACCCGCCCGGTGCCCGGGTCGACGCTGTACGGGCCAAACGCCTTCTCGAAGCCGGCCAGGTTGACGTTGGTGGTCTGGTAGGTCACCGAGTGGCTGCCGGCGGTGGCGAAGGCGGTTTCCCAGTTCCAGTCGCCCACGTCGCCGCGCAGGCCGGCCACCACGCGGTAGCTCTGGTCGGTGTTGCGCTGGCCGAAGTGGCTGGCGCCCACGTCCTGCAGCAGGTACTGCAGGCCGACCACGCCCCCCATCAGGGCCTTCAGTTCGGGCGAAGCGTGGTTGTACTCGTTGTTCGGGCCCAGGTACGGGTACAGGAACTGGTTGACGGTGGTGCCGGTGTTGCGCGAGAACCAGCTGGTGGGGTTGCCGGTGGTGGTGCCGTAGGCACGCGGGGTGCCGCCGTTGGCGGTGAGGTCGATGTCGGTGTAGGTCGCTTCGGCGAATGCCTCGGTGCTGTCGCCGATCAGGAAGTGGGCGTTGACGTAGGCGGTATTGCGCTCGGACTTGGCGCCGGCGTCGATCTCGTTGTTCATCCACGTCTCCCAGATACAGCGCGGGCCGGCCGCTTCACTGGTGAGCACGTTGTTGCAGCCCGGTGCGGCTTCCTGCACGCGACGACCGGTGACCGGGTCGAAGGCGAAGTAGCTGCCCGGGTTGAACTCGCCCGGCTTGCTGCCGGTGCCCAGGCGCAGGTTGGGCAGGTAGTTGGGATTGTTGACGTAGTACTGGGACGGGCGCTTGTCGTAGAAATCGCTCAGCGGAATCGCATCGCGCCGGTACAGGTTGACCGAGGCGTACACGTTGTAGCGGTCTTCATCCAGGTCACCGAAGCCGGCGGTGATGCTGCCCTGGTGTTCGCCGTAGGAACTGATCCGCGACGATTTGTCGGTGGTGAGGTTGATTTCCGCGCCCTGGTAGGAGCGCTTGGTGATCACGTTGATGACGCCGGCCACCGCGTCGGTGCCGTACACCGCCGAGGCGCCGTCGGTGAGCACTTCCATGCGTTCGATCGCCGCGGCGGGAATCGCATCGATGTTGACGAACTGGGTCTGGAAGCCGGCCGGCGCGCCGTAGTACGACAGGCGACGCCCGTTCAGCAGCACCAGCGTGCCCTGTGCGCCGAGGCCGCGCAGGTTGGCCTGCGAGGCGCCGTCGGAACCGGTGAACAGCGAGCGCGCATCCTGCTGGGCGGGGCGTGCCGCCGGCAGGTTGTCGAGCACCTGCAGCAGCGTGCGCGCGCCCATGTTCTCGATGTCCTGCTTGCTGATCACCTGCACCGGCGAGGCGGTTTCCACGTCGCTGCGGCGGATGTTGGAGCCGGTCACTTCAATGCGCTGCAGCTCGGTGGCCTTGGCAGCGGGCGCGGCCTCCTGCGCACCGGCGTTGCCGACCACGGCAAGGGCCAGGCCCAGTGCGATGGACAAGGGGGTAGCGGGGATGCAGCGATGGCGATGGCGTTCGGTCAACATCTTTGTCTCCTTGTTCGATCCGCAGCGTGGGGCTGGCGGTGGATGGGTGTTTTCGGGCAAACGTCCCCCGTGCCGCGGCCACACGGCCGCAGACGGGAAACGGAGAGAGCTGTTTTTCTGAAAGCGTGTTTCTTCGGTTACGGCGACACGATGCTGGCGGTATCGCCCTCCTGTCCGATCAGCGCGGCGTTGGCCCAGTTGCCGCAGACCTGCGCGGGGTGGTCGCCCTGCGCGCCCAGCGTGCGCAGGCTCAAGGTGTGCAGGCCGCGCACGTCCAGTTCCGGTTTGACCACGCCGGGCGCCTTGACCAGGCCGCTGTCGTACAGCAGCCGGTTGTCGCCCCACACCTGGAACTGCATGCCACCGGCGGCGCGGCACTGGTCATCGATGCCCAGGTCGGCGCGCAGCAGGCGCCAGCTGCCGGTGAGTTTCAGGTCGATGCGGCTGCTGGCATTCACGCCCAGGCCGCGGCGGAACAGCAGGCCGTTCATGCGCAATGCCGCCTGGCCGCCAAAGGCGTGGTCGCTGGCCACGCTGGCCTGCAACGCGGCCGGCAGCGGCAGCGCGGACAGATACAGCTGCTGTGCGGGCGTGGTGGGCTGCGGGTGTTCCAGCACATGGAAGCTGGACAGCACGATCGGGCCAACGTCGCGCGGCTGCAGCGCATCCACCGCACGGGCCACGCTGCCCTGCGCGGCGGTCACCATCGGATCGCTGGCGCTGGCACCGTCGCCGTCGGGGTTCTGCGTGCTCAGCACACGGAAGCGCAGCAGGCGGCCGGCCTGGGCGGGGAAGTCGATCTGCTGCATGCCCTGCTGCAGGGTGAGGCGGCCCCGCTTGACCGGTTCGCCCCACTCGCCGTTGCTGTCGGCCAGGTAGACCTCGTAGTCGCGGATCTGGCCGTTCTTCCAGTGCTGATCGTTGCGTGGCGCCAGTTCGATGCCGTCGATCAGCTTGCGCTCGCCGAAGCCGAGCACCCATTCGTGGGCGCCGGTCTTGACCGCCTGGTTGCGCACCGTGCGGAACCACGTGGCGGGGTCGTCGTCGAAGGCCTTTTCCAGCGCGTAGCCCTGCTCTTCGGCCGGGCGGTTGACCACCAGCAGGCTGTCGGAGGGCAGTGCGCGGCCCAGTTCCGGCGCGGCCGGGTAGGCGTCGTCCGCCACGGCGGCAGCCACCGGCAGGGCCAGTTGCAGCGCCAGCGGCTGGCGGATGTCGGTGGGCGCGGTGCGCACATGCAGCGTGCCGCGGCGCTCGGCGGCATCGAAGTACCACCCTTCACTGGCGGCCTGCCAGGCTGCCTTGTCGGCCAGCATGGGCAGCGTGCGCTCGCCCAGGGTGACTGCGGAGGGGCGCTGGCGGCTGAGCACGCGCAAGGCGTAACGGCGTTGCGGCAACTGGCCGGCGTACTGGCCCTGCACCGCACCGATGCGCACCTGCACCGGGCCCGTGCCCTGCGCGGGGGCCTGCACGGTCACCTGCTGGGTGCTCGATTCGCCTTTCTCGTAACGCCGGGTGTTGCCGTCGTCTTCGTACAGGGTGTACTGCGCGTCGCCCTGCGGGTACAGGTCGAAGGTGACTTCATCCAGCGGCTTCTGCCCGTCGTAGAGCATGTCCGGGTACATCGGGATGATCGCGCCGGCGCGCACGAACACCGGAAGGGTGGCCAGGTCCACGGCGCGGTCCAGGGTGCGGCCGGCGGCACCGGCCTGCAGCTGGCGGCCGTCCCAGTAGTCGATCCAGCGGCCCTGCGGCAGGTGGATGTCGCGGCGCCAGCCGCGGCTGGCCGCCTGGCTGCGGTACACCGGCGCGATCAACAGCTCGCGGCCCAGAAGGAACTGGTACTTGTAGGCCTCGGTATAGGCCTGCGGGTCCTGCGGGTAATCCCACATCAGCGCGCGCAGCAGCGGTGCGCCGGTGGTGGCTGCTTCATGGGCCAGCCCGTACATGTACGGGGTCATGCGCATCTTCAACTTCAGGTAATCGCGGTTGACGCTGCGGTAGGGCTCATCGAACCACCACGGGTGCTTGCGGGCGTTGCCCGACCAGCCGGACATGCCCATCAGCACCGGGGTGAAGCTCTTCCACTGCAGGTCGCGGGTGAAGGTTTCGGCGCTGCCGCCGAAGATCGCATCCACATCGCCGCTGGCGTAGGCCATGCCCGACAGCCCCGAGCCGACCAGGGTCGGAATGTGCCAGCGGATGTAATCCCAGCTGCTGCTCTGGTCGCCGGTCCAGGCCACCGCGTAGCGCTGGATGCCGCCCCAGCCCATCACCGTCCACAGGAACGGGCGCGAGTCGGAGTTGTGCAGGATGCCGTTGAACGCGGACTGGTTGGCGTCCATCGCGAACTGGTAGCCCTTGCCGGTCCAGGCCACGTCCAGCTTCTGCACGCGGCTGCCGGCGGTGCCCACTTCCCAGGCGATCTTGTCCACGCCGTTCTCGGTCCACAGGCCGGTCTTGAAGCCGTACTGGGCCAGGCCCTTCACCGTTTCCGGCAGCTTCTTGTAGCCGCAGCCATAGCCATCGTTGGGCAGGATCCAGCCGCCGGGCATGTCGTGGTCACGGTACTGTTTGGCCACGCTGTCCACCACGTCCGGGGTGGTGCCGGTGGGACCGTCGCTCCAGCCATCGGGCACGCTGCCGGGCTTCTTGATGTTGTCGCCGTCGTTGTAGCAGTCGGCGTCGCCGTAGGAGAACGCCCAGCGCGGCAGCAGCGCGGCGCGGCCGGTCAAGGTGGTGTAGCGGTCCAGCAGGGTGTGCAGGCTGGGGCCGACGAAGTAGTACGCATCGAAGCGGTCTTCGCGGTGCAGCAGCGTGGCCTGGTCGGCCTGGCGCAGATCGTAGGTGCCATCGCTCCAGGTATTGCGCAGCATGCCCCAGCCGCGTGCGCTCAGCAGCATGGGCGCGGGGTTGGGGCGGTCGCCCTCTTCCCAGCCACCGGAATAGGACACCTCCAGTTCGCGGCCCTTGAAGGCGAAGCGGCCGTTCTGCTGGCCGCCACCGAAGAAGTGCTCGTCGGCCTCGCTGGACAGCACCTGCACGCTCTGTTCCTTGCCCAGGTCCAGCGGCTGCAGCTCGCGCCACAGCGGCACGGCGCCGCCTGCGTCGCGGCGGTCCAGCGCCAGGCGAAGCGGTTGGCGCTGGATGTGCAGCACAAGCGCCGCGGTGCGGATGCGGACTTCGGTGCCGTCTTCTTCCAGCTGCGCGGCCACCTTCGTCGCCGGCTGCGGCACCACGATCGGGGCGGCCTTGTCGCCGGCGCCGCTGAGGGTGCCGTTTCTTCCGGCCTGCACGCGCAGCATGTCCTCGCCCAGCAGGTCCACGCGCAGCAGCATGCCGTTGTCGGTGCGGATGTCCCAACCGGGGCTGCCGTCCTTGCTGGGGGCGGCGCTGATGCGGGCCAGGTTGCCCAGCGGCTCGGCCACGGCCGGTGCAGCCGCCAGCGCGGAGAGCAGGGCCACCATCAGGCCAGTACGTCGAAACCGGGATTCCACCTTGCCCCCAAGCCCGCGGTCAGCGGGAATCTGAAACCAGTGCGGCCGACTCTAGGGCAGGGTCTCGAAAGATGTCAACAAATTGCAAAGAAAAAGGAAGGATATTTTCTTCAAAACGAAAGATACGAACGTGGCCGCTTTCTATATGGCGGCTGAATACGCGATTGTTGCCGCCTGAAACCTTGCTGCGATGCGGCATCCCAGGGGGCAGGCCGCGCATTCGCCCCGATCGATTCGTAAAAACTGTGACCGCCCTAGCTTTTCTTTATCTTTCGATATTTGACATTTCGAAAGAAAACGCAGAAGGTGCGGTCGCCCAACAGGAATTGCGAATGGACGCTTCTGTGCTTACCGACTTGCCCGCGTGGCAGCGCCTTGGCGGCGCCTATACCGCCGAAGAAATCGCCCAGCAGCCGCGCATGTGGACTGCCCTGGCCGACCTCCTCGATGACGCGCAGGCGCGCATCGACCGCTTCCTGGGGGATGCACTGCGCCAGCCCGGCCAGTTGGTGATCTTTACCGGTGCCGGCAGCTCGGGCTTCATCGCCGAAATGGTGGCCGACCACATCAATGCGCAGTGGCCCGCCGAGGTCCGCGCCGTCCACACCACCAGCCTGCTCACCCACCCGGCGCTGTACCTGCGCCGCGACCGCCCGACCCTGCTGGTGTCGTTCGGGCGCAGCGGCTCCAGCCCGGAAAGCGTGGCGGCGGTGGAACTGGTGCGCGACCGGGTCGATGACGCGCGCTTCCTGGACATCACCTGCAATGCCGACGGCGAACTGGCCCGGCGTGGCCATGGCCGCAGCGATACGCTGTCGTTGCTGATGCCGCCGCCCAGCTGCGACCGCGCCTTCGCCATGACCAGCAGCCTGAGCAGCATGCTGCTGGCCGCGCTGTGCGTGTTCGACGGCGCGCCGTGGCCGCAGCGCGCGCAGCGCCTGCGCAGCCTGGCCAGCCACGGCGAACGTGCCCTGCAGGCATGGGACACCGCCGTAGGCACGCTGGCCCAGGCCACGTATTCGCGCGTGATCTACCTGGGCAGCGGCCCGCTGGAAGCGCTGGCCCGCGAAGCGGCGCTGAAGGTGCTCGAGCTCACCGCCGGCCAGGTGCTGGCGCTGGCCAACACCCCGCTCGGCTTCCGCCACGGCCCCAAGTCCACGCTCAATGGCGACACCCTGGTGGTGATGCTGCGCAGCGCACAGCCGTTGTCGCGCCGCTACGAACAGGACCTGCTGAATGAACTGCGTGGCGATGGCATCGCCGCACGGGTGATCTCGGTCGGTCCCGATGGCGATGACCGCGCCGACGGCGACTTCGTGCTCGACGCGCCCACGCTGGACGACAGCTGGCTGGCCCCGCTGTGGCTGCTGATGCCGCAGTGCTATGCGCTGCAGCGTTCGGCGGCGCTGGGCATGACCCCGGACAACCCCTTCCCCGACGGCACCGTGAACCGGGTCGTGCAGGGCGTGACCATCCATTCCCATGGCTGAGCAGGGCATGCCCATGCAGTGCTGGTACGGCATCGACGTTGGTGGCACCAAGATCGAGCTGGTGGCCTACGACGCCACCCTGCGCGAACTGCACCGTGAGCGGGTGACCACGCCCACGCAGGACTACGACACCTTCCTGCAGGCGATCACCGGGCTGGTGCACAGCGCCGACCGCACGCTGGGCGGCACGTGCCGGGCCATCGGCATCGGCCTGCCGGGCGTACGCGACCGCAGCACCGGGCGCCAGCTGAGCGCGAACGTGCCCAGCCTTACCGGCCGCCTGGTCGGCGAGGACCTGCAGGCGCGGTTGCAACGGCCCCTGCAGTTCGGCAACGACCTGCAGTGCTTCGCCCTCAGCGAAGCGCATGGCGGCGCGGGCGAGGGTTACCCGAGCATGTTCGGCGCGATCCTGGGCACCGGCGCCGGTGGCGGTTTCTGCGTCGGTGGCCAGCTGCTCACCGGGGCCAACGGCATCGCCGGCGAGTGGGGGCACTGGAGCATTCCAGCCACGCTGCTGCAGCGTCACGCGCTGCCGGTGTTGCCGTGCGCGTGCGGCCTGCGCGGTTGCCTGGAGCGCTATGTGTCCGGCAATGGACTGGCGCTGATCCACGAAGGCCGCGGCGGTGATGCCGTGGACGCCACCGCCGTGGTGGCGCTGGCCCACGCCGGTGATGCCGTCGCCACGCAGGCGCTGGCGATCCACCGCGACCTGCTCGGCTACAGCTTCGCCAACCTGATCCTGGCCATCGACCCGCACGTGATCGTGCTGGGCGGTGGCCTGTCCAAGCTGGAGCAGCTGTACCACGACCTGCCCGCCGCGATTACCCCCTACCTGTTCCAGGGGGTGCGCGTGCCGCCGATCCTGCCGCCCACCTTCGGCGATGCCGGCGGTGCGCGTGGCGCGGCGCTGCTGGCGCGCCAGCACCATCCTGCCTGCTGATACCCCCTTTGTTGCACCGCTTGTTTCCGGAGTTGCCATGTCTGCCATCCAATCGCTGATCGCCGCCCATCGCCAGGGCCACCCCGTGGGCCTGTACAGCGTGTGCTGCAGCAATGAACAGGTGCTGCTGGCGGCCATGCAGGTCGCCCAACGCTACGACACCCTGCTGCTGATCGAGGCCACCTCCAACCAGGTGGACCAGTTCGGTGGCTACACCGGCATGACCCCGCCGCAGTACCGCGATTACGTGCTGCAACTCGCCCGCGATGCAGGCTTCCCGGCCGAGCGGCTGGTGCTGGGCGGCGACCATCTCGGGCCCAACGCGTGGCAGAAAGGCCCGGCCGAGGTGGCGATGGCCAATGCGCGCACGCTGATCGAGGCGTACGTGGCCGCCGGCTTCCACAAGATCCACCTGGACTGCAGCATGTCCTGCGCCGATGACCCCACCCCGCTGCCCGATGCGGTCGTGGCGGCGCGCTCGGCCGAACTGGCCCGCATCGCCGAACGCACCGCGGCCGCGCACGGGCTGCCGCCGCCGGTGTACGTGATCGGCACCGAAGTACCGATCCCCGGCGGCGAAGCCTCGCTGGACGGTGGCCTGCAGGTCAGCACGCCGGCGGCGGCCGCCACCACCCTGGCCATCCACCGCGAGGCGTTTTCCGCCCCGGACCTGCTGCCGGCGTGGGAGCGCGTGATTGCGATGGTGGTGCAGCCCGGCGTCGATTTCGACCACAGCAGCGTGCACTACTACGACCCGTCCGCAGCGCGCGCGTTGTCGGCGTTTGTGGACGCGCAGCCGCGCATCGTGTTCGAAGCGCACTCCACCGACTACCAGACCGAAGCGGGCCTGCATGCGCTGGTGCGCGACCACTTCGCCATCCTCAAGGTGGGCCCGGCCGCCACCTATGCGTTCCGCGAAGCCGTGTTCGCCCTGGCCATGATCGAGGCCGAGCTGCTGCCGGCGGCGCAGTGCTCCAACGTGATCGCCGTGCTCGACCAGTGCATGCGCGACAAGCCGGGCAGCTGGCGCAGCTACTACCAGGGCAATGAACACGAACTGCGGCTGCTGCGCGCCTATTCGCTGAGTGACCGCAGCCGCTATTACTGGGGCGAGCCGGCCGTGGTGGCGGCGCTGGAGACGCTGGTGGCCAACCTGCGCCAGCACGCGCCGCCGCAGATCCTGCTCAGCCAGTTCCTGCCCAACCAGCAGTTGGCCATCGAGGCCGGCGCGCTGACCCACGATCCATTGGCGCTGATCCAGCACAAGGTGGCCGAACGGCTGGGCGAGTACGCCCGTGCCTGCAATCGCAACCGCGCCGGGGCCGATAACGAAACTTCCCGGGTCACGGAGCTTTCGGAACGGTAAGCTTCGGCTTTCCTTCCGAACGGAATCGCCCCCATGCGCAACACACGCCAGCGTCGCCAACAGATCCTGCAGTTGCTGGTCGAGCACGGCAACGTGCAGGTCAGCGAGCTGGTCGCGCGGTTCGGCGTGTCGGCGGTGACCATCCGCGCCGACCTGACCCACATCGAATCGCAGGGCCTGGCCACGCGCACCCATGGCGGCGCGACCCTGGTGCGCACCCCGCCGCAGGAACAGGACATCCACGAGAAGGACGCCCTGAACCTGCCGGTGAAGGACAGCATCGGCGCGCACGCGGCCGGGCTGGTCAAGGCCGGCGACAACATCATCATCGACTCCGGCTCCACCACGATGACCCTGGCCCGGCACCTGCGCGGGCACCGCGACGTGACGGTGATGACCAACGGGCTGAACATCGCCTGGGAACTGGCCAACGCGCCCGGCGTGGAACTGCTGCTCACCGGCGGCCTGCTGCGCAAGCAGTCGCTGTCGCTGCAGGGCAGCCAGGCCGAAGCCAGCCTCACCACCTACAGCTTCGACACCTTGTTCCTGGGCGTGGATGGCCTGGACCTGCAGTTCGGCCTGACCACCCACCACGAGGCCGAAGCCAGCCTCAACCACCGCATGGTCGAGCGCGCACGCCGCATCGTGGTGCTCACCGATGCCTCCAAGTTCGGCCGGGTCAGCCTGCACCGCATCGCGCGGCTGGACCAGGTCCACACCGTCATCACCGACGCCAGCATCGACGCCGAGTACCTGGAAGGGCTGCAGCGGCTGGGCATCGAAGTGATCATCGCCGAGTCCCCCGCGTGACCCAGACCCGTTCCCTGCACGGCCGCATCCTCACCCCGCTGGGCTGGCGCCGCGGCCACGTGCACTTCGACACCCATATCCTGCAGCTGCAGGTGGACGACCACAGCGGCGCCGACGATCCGCAGCTGCCGGTGATCCTGCCCGGCTTCATCGACCTGCATGTACATGGCGCGGCCGGCGTAGACCTGATGCAGGGCGGCGACGTGGCCCGCACCATCGCCCGCACCCACGCGCGCTTCGGCACTACCACGCTGCTGGCCACCACCATGACCGCCGGCCTGGACGAGATCGCCCATGCGCTGCAGGGTGTTGCGGCCACCATGGCCGCGCCGGACGCCGCGGCCGCCTGCATCGCCGGCGTGCACCTGGAAGGCCCGTTCATCAGCCCGCAGCGGCTGGGCGCGCAGCCCAACCGCACGCTGGAGGCGACGATGGCGCTGGTGCAGCAGCTGCACGCGCTGGCGCCGATCCGGGTGATGACACTGGCACCGGAGATCGGCGCGCACACCGCGTTGATTCCCGCGCTGACCGCGCTCGGCATCCGCGTGCAGCTGGGCCACAGCGCCGGCACCTACGAGGACGGCGTGGCCGCCCTGCAGGCCGGCGCATCCGGCTTCACCCACCTGTTCAACGGCATGACCGGCGTGGACCACTACCACCCCGGCATTGCCGCCGCTGCCCTGGCGCATGCGCAGTACGCCGAGATCATCCCGGACCTGCAGCACCTCCACCCCGGCGTGATCCGGCTGGCCGCACGCGCGATTCCGCGCCTGTACGCGGTAACCGACGCCACCGCCGCTACCGGCATGCCCGACGGCGAGTACGCCCTGGGCGAGCAGCGCGTGCACAAGTGCGGCGGCTGCGTGCGCCTGGCCACCGGTTCGCTGGCCGGCAGCGCGCTGACCATGGATCAGGCGCTGCGCAACCTGGTGCAGGTGGGGCTGGAGCTGGCCGATGCATCGCAGCGCGTATCCACTTTCCCGGCCCAGTACCTGGGCCTGGACGATCGCGGCAGCATCGCCCCGGCCGCGCGCGCGGACCTGGTGGTGCTGGATGCCGCGCTGCAGTTGCAGCAGGTGTTCGTCACCGGCCACCCGATCGCCCTGTAACGCCGGGCGCTGCCCGGCCAGCACCCACAATTCGCCAGGCCCGGCTGCTGGCACCGCCCCTTCTTCCCGTCTTTCCAGGAACGCGTAGATGACCACCGCCGCCGCCACTGCCGTTCCCGCCCCCGACGCCCCACGCTGGCCGATCCGCTACCTGCTGTTCATGGGTGGCATGGGCGGCCTGCTCTACGGCATCGATATCGGCATCATCGCCGGCGCCCTGCCCTACCTGGAGGCCACCGCCACCGCCAGCTGGCACCTCACCAGCCAGCAGCTCGGCTTCGTGGTGGCGGCGGTGCTGCTGGGCAGCGTGCTGTCGTCGCTGTTCGCCGGCATGGTCGCCGACCTGATCGGCCGACGGGGCGCGATGTTCCTGGCCGGCGTGCTGTTCACCGCCAGCATTCCGATCATGGCGCTGTCCGACGGCTACGCCGCGCTGCTGATGGGGCGGCTGCTGCAGGGCATCAGCGGCGGCCTGATCGGCGTGGTGGTGCCGCTGTACCTGGCCGAAGTGCTCAGCCCCGAACGGCGCGGCCGCGGCGCGGCGATGTTCCAGCTGCTGCTGACCATCGGGCTGGTGCTGGCTGCCTTGATCGGCCTGTACCACGCGCATGCGGTGGACGCGGCCACCGAAGCGGTGCGCCAGCTGCCGGTGGCCGAACAGCAGCGCCTGCTGTTCGACGTCAAGGACCACGCCTGGCGCACCATCTTCTGGACCTGCCTGTTGCCGGGGCTGGTGTTCACCGGCGGCGTGCTGCTGATCAGCGAATCACCGCGCTGGCTGGTGCGCCGTGGCCGTATCGAGAAGGCGCGGCTTGCGCTGCAACGCACCGTCGCGCCCCGCGATGTGGAACCCACCCTGCAGCGCATCCAGGCCCCGGATACCGTGCAGACCGGCACCACCGGCACCACCGGCACGCGCGACCCGCTGCTCAGCCGTCGCTATGTGTGGCCATTCGTGCTGGCCTGCCTGGTGCTGGCCTTCACCCAGGCCACCGGCATCAACTCGGTGCTGGCCTATGCGGTCAACATCCTCAACCAGGCCGGCCTGCCCGGGTCGGTAGCCAATGGCGCCGACGTGGCGATCAAGCTGCTCAACGCAGTGATGACCGTGGTGGCACTGGTGCTGGTGGACCGCAAAGGCCGCAAGTTCCTGCTGATGCTGGGCACCGGTGGCATCACCGTGGCCCTGCTGGCCGCCGCGCTGCTGTTCGTCAAAAGCGAGCACGGGCGGCTGGACGTGCAGGCACAGCTGCAGCAGCAGGTGGCCGGCAGCACCCTGTCCTTGCCGCTGGATGCGGCGCAGTGGCAGCGCCTGGACCGCAACGCCGGCGACGCCCCGCAGCAGCTCACCGTGTCGTATGCATACGGCGGTTTCAGCAATGTGCGTTCGCTGCGCAGCGACAACCCCATCGACGCCTCGCTGCAGATCCGCCGCGACGATGCGGTGTCGGCCGACAGCGTGATCGGCGCGTTCTTCCGCCGGCTGCACCTCAATCCCTTCCCCGATCCCGCCCACGCCGCGCAGGCGCCGCTGGTGATCGAGCGCGCGATGATCGGTCCGGTGCCCTCGCCCACCCACGGCTGGCTGGTGGCCGGCTGCATCCTGCTGTTCGTGGCGTTCTTCGCGGTGGGTCCGGGCGTGTGCGTGTGGCTGGCGCTGTCCGAACTGATGCCCACCCGCATCCGCTCCAACGGCATGAGCATCGCGCTGCTGATCAACCAGTTCGTGTCCACCGTGATCGCCGCGATCTTCCTGCCCACCGTGGGCCACCATGGCTACGCCAGCATGTTCTTCTTCTGGGCAGCGTGCACGCTGCTGTACTTCCTGATCGCCGCGTTCTGGCTGCCGGAAACCAAGGGCAAGTCGCTGGAACAGATCGAAGCCAACTTCCGCTGACGCGCCGGGCCCCTTCCATGTTCCACCGTAGCGCCGGGCGCTGCCCGGCTGCCGCTTCGATGCCCTACCGTAGCGCCGGGCTCTGCCCGGCTGTCTGCCGGTCCAGCCCCACCGCAGGCAGCGACGCGGTGTACAAAGACACGGTGTAACTACCGTCATACCCCGACTGCGCACGGTCGCCAGCGGCATACCCGATCGGCCCATCGCCCACGCGCTGATCGCCAACCGCGCGTACGCCACACGTCGGCGCGCACACCCACGCCTCACCGCCGCGCGCACCCATGCGTACGCCCAGCGGTGCGAGCGTACGCAGCAGGTAGCCCGCCGGCGCGTAGTCGGGCAGGTTCGGCCGCCCCAGCCGTTGGCTGGCATGCACGTTGCCCAGCAGCGCAATCACGCGCCCGCCGGCGTGCACCGCACGCGTGATGTGTTCGGCCATGTCCATATCGCGGGTGCCGGCGCGTTCATCGTCCACTGCGATCACCGCGATGCGGCGGCCGTCGGCGTGGAGTCGGCGCAGCCGTTCCAGCAGCGCCAGCATCGCCGTGCTGGACCGCCCGTCCTGGGTGGATCGGGTCCAGAACGCGCCGGCCAGCAACGCCGCCCGCGCGGCCGGGGTACCCGCCGACGCCAGGTAGGCGTCCAGCCGCGCCTGTTCCCGGGCGCTGATTTCCAGCGCAACGGTCACCGCCGTGCCATCGGCCGAGGCGGCGCAGGCCAGTTGACCTACCAGTGCCGGCGTTTCCACGGTGCCATGGACTTCGCCCACCAGTACCAGCGCGCGCACCGGCATCGCCTCCGGCCAGGTGCAGCGCTCGCGTGCGACGGCGCCCCCGGGCAATGCCAGGCCCAACATCATCAACACCGTCAGCCATCCTTTGGCCATGTCGCGCAGACGCCTGTTCTGGTCCATCGATCCCTGCGGGCGGTCGCGCTCAGGGTTGTTTGCCGGTGATCTCGGTGAACATGCGCTGTGCCGCGGCCGGGTCGCCCAGCCCCGCCACCTGCATCGCCTTGCCGAACGGGCCACGGATGGTGGCCACCGACAGCACCTTGTCATTGATGCTGAAGGCGACGCGGCGACCGACGCGTGCTTCGGTGGCGGCCTGGATGCGCGGGGCGGCAGCGTCGGTCATGGTCAGGTTCAACACCGGCTCCTGGCCCTGTTCGGTCCGGGCCAGGGCGATCGATGCGATGTCCGCAGTGGTAATCAGGGCCGGCTCAAGGACCGCCAGCGGCCGCCCGTCGGTGTCCTTGAGCAGCGTGGCGCCGGCGTGGCCCTGTTCGTCCACCTCGCGCAGCAGCAGGCGCGCCTGGGGAAGGGGGGCCGCCGAGGAAGGCGGATCGACCACCTGTTGGATCTGCTGGCAACCGGCCAGGCCGATAGTGCTGGCCAGCAACATCATGGCAAGGAACATCCTGCGCATACGCCCTCCTCCTTGTTGGGGGGTGCGGGCTTGGCCCGGCACCGATCAGCGCAGGCGGCGAAGGCGGAACGCCACCACCACCTGCAGTACGCCATAGATGAGGCTGCCGATTCCGATCCACAAGGTGGTGACGGCCACGCCGGCCAACGGGTTGGCCACCAGCAGCGCGCCTAGCACGATCGCCAGCACGCCGCTGAGAATCAACAGCCATTCACCCTGGATGTGGCGGCGCACGCGCACCGCGAACACGATGCGGTGGATGCCGGCCACGATCAGCCACACCGCCAGCAGCAGTACCAGCACACTGGCGGTGGCCAACGGATTGATCACCGCCAGCACGCCGAACACCAGCGATGCCAGCGCGTACACCGCCAGCCAACCGCGCGATACGCCGCTGTTGCCGCCGACAAGTGCAACCAGGCTGATCACGCCTTCGACGATGGCCATCACGCCGATCGCCCAGGCCAGCGCGGTGGCGGCTGCAAGCGGCTGCAGGATGGCCACCGCACCAAACACCAGCGCAACCAGGCCATACAGCAGCAGCACCCACCAGCTACGGACAACCAGCGACACCACAGGCGATACCGGAATGTTCATGGGCAGCTCCAAACAGGGGGCAATGCGCCATGCTAGCGCCGCCGCATGAAAGCCGCAGTCACACCGCAGCGCCGCCGGGGGCTGCCTTCAGTTCGTCCAGCAGCGCCTGTTCGGCCGCCGTGCTGAAGCGCCAGCCTCCTTCCACCGCCACGATCGCCCCCTCGGCCACCCGTGTATCCCACCACTCTTCGACGAAGCCGGGCGCGAACCCACCGGTCTTGAAGCCGAAGGGCGCCACGACCAGGTCGAACGGCAGCATGAGTTCGTAGCACGGCGTTGCGTAGTCGTCCTGTTCGGCCGGAAGTTTGACGAAATGGGTGAACGAGGTGGCCGTGGTCAGCTGCGAGTACAGCCAGAACATCAGGTCGTACATGCGGTGCGAATCGGGGTCGGCATGCAGCGCGAAGAAGCCCTTTTCCTCAGTGATCCGGCGCGCCAGCGCACGCAGCGCGCGCTCACCCTCAGGCAGCTCATCGGCCGATGCATCCAGCGCACGCTGCACGATCGGCGACAGCGTGCCGCGGTCCACGGTGACCAGATCGATCTCCAGGGTTTCGGCTGCATCGTTGAACGCTTCTTCATCCACCAGTCCGTGGATGAAGGTGGTGAAGTCGGGCGCGACCGGCGTGATCGTGTAGTCCGCTTCCTGGTTCACGTGCACCACCTGCGGTTCGCCCTGCGGGCCGCACTGGCGGTAGTCGAGCATGATCAGGTCGTGCCCGGCGCTGGGGCAGTCGGCGATGACGATCCCGATGTCCGGGTAGCCCCACTCGCGCTGCATGAACCGCGTGCCGATCTCCCCGCCCAACGAGTACCGTGCCTGGCGTCCGATGGCGTGCAGGCCGCTGACTTCAATGTGGTCGTCGGCCCAGCTGGTGGCTTCGTCCATCGGATGGCAGCTGCGCTGCAGCAGGCCGCCGTTGTGACGGCGGGCCAGTGCGATGTACGCATCGGGGAAGCGATAGCCGAATTCGGCCTGCAGTTCAGCAATGAGCGCATCGCTGGGCGGCGGCTCCTGGTAGTTCTGCTGCGAATACTCGCAGTCGTTCCAGAAATCGGAGAAGTCGAACGTGGCGAACGGATCCATCGGCGGCGGTGTTTCCCTGTGACAGCCCCGGAGTATAGAGCGGTCACTCACGGCACCCGCGCGCAGACCCACACCGCGGGATCGGGCAGGCCAACGCGCTGCAGCGCGTGCACGGCCGCGTCGAGCGTGGCGCCGGTGGTCATCACGTCATCCACCACGGTCAACCGCGCCGGCGGTGGCGTGGTGATCGCAAAGGCATCGTGCAGGTTGCGCCGCCGCGCATCGGCATCCAGCGCCGACTGCGCGGCCGTCAGCCGATCCCGGTGCAGCCCGCACCACAGCGGCTGCCGCAGCGCGCGCGCCAACGGCCGGGTCAGTTCCAACCCCTGGTCGTAACCCCGCGTGCGCAGCCGTTGGCGGTGCAGCGGCACCGGGGCCAGCGGGCCGTCGACGAAACGGGGCACCCGCTGCAGCATCAACTGCGACAGCAGACGCCCGGCGGCCAGGTCGTGGTGAAACTTGAAACGCCGCAGCAGCTGGTCCACCGGCGCGGCGTACAGGAATACCGCGGCAGCGGCAGCGTGCCGCGGTGGGTCATGCAGGCAGGCGCCACAGCGCAGCACCGGCGTGCCCTCCGGCAGCGGCAGCGCGCACTGCGGGCAGGCGTGGTCGTTCCACGGCAGGGCGGCGTGGCAGGCCACGCACAGGTCCAACCCGGCGCTGCCGGGTTCCTCGCAGACCAGGCAGCGCAGGGGCAGGGACTGCTGGCCCAGCCAGGTCAGTGCAGCAGACACCCGGGAAAACACGCGATCACCGTTTGAAGAGGCAGGCCCCCAGCGTGGCGGCCCGCCCCCAAGCGTGTCTGTCGGTGTGTGCCGGTGCGTGCGGTCAGCCTTCTACCGGACGCACCCGCGGATCAATCGCAGTCCTGGTAGCCACCCAGTTCGCCACACTGCGTGCAGCGGAACATATAGGCGGTGGGTGAGCCGTCCTTGCGCAGCGCGCCGAAGAAGTGGTCCCACTGCGGGCCGTCGTCCAGCCCGGTGCTGTCCTGGATCGCGGAGATCGCACCTGCACCCAATGCCTGCAGTTCCGCCTGGCCGGCACGGCCAATGAACTGGCCCGCGTCCCCGCAATGGGTCCACCACTTTTCCTGCTGCCAGGCGCTGAAGCCCGGGGTGCGCCGTGCCACTTCCTCGACCACCGCCTCCGGTACTTCGTCCCACTCACCGCCGCCGCCAATGCCTTCGTCATCGGTGAAGCTGGCATCGAGCCGCTCGCAGGCCGAACCGTCGGCGATGCACCACGGGCAGATCTCCGCGTCGTACGCCTCTTCGGCATACACCGGGCCGGTGTAGACGTAGCCGCGCGCCTGGTGGCAGCTGACGCAGACCGTGGCGGAGGCGACGACGCTGCCGGTGGCGATCGGGTCGGGGTGGTAGGTGAAACGGGGCAGGGTCATGCGGCCTCCTTGGGGGTGCGTGGGCGGAGACTGTAGTGGGTTTGGGTTGGGTGGGGGTGTCGGGTAACGGGTTGGCTTGGGTTGCCGGCCAGCGGCCGGCACTACCCTGCTGTAAACCTTGGCCAACTACATTTGGTTGACAGCAGCTTGCGTCGGCGACCACACTTCCGCCCCCCGTTCCTGCACGCCGAGGGCTGTTCCATGCCAAGCGACATCCGCCACGACTGGCGCAGCGAGGAGCTGCTGGCCCTGTTCGCGCTGCCGTTGCCTGTGCTGCTGCATCGCGCTGCCAGCGTGCACCGCGAGCACTTCGATCCGGCGCAGGTGCAGGTGTCCACGCTGCTGTCGGTCAAGACCGGCGGCTGCCCCGAAGACTGCGCGTATTGCCCGCAGGCCCAGCGCTACAGCACCGGGGTGGACGCGCAGAAGCTGATGGCCACCGAGGACGTGGTGGCCAAGGCGCGGCAGGCCAAGGCGGCCGGCGCATCGCGGTTCTGCATGGGCGCGGCCTGGCGTTCGCCCAAGGAACGCGACATCCCCAAGGTGGCGGCGATGATCCGCGAGGTGAAAGCGCTGGGCCTGGAAACCTGCGCCACGCTGGGCATGCTCAGTGGCGAGCAGGCGGTGGCGCTGCGCGAGGCCGGGTTGGACTACTACAACCACAACCTGGACACCGCACCGGACTATTACGATTCGATCATCCACACCCGCCAGTACCAGGACCGCCTGGACACGCTGGGCCACGTGCGCGACGCCGGCTTGAAGACCTGCTGCGGCGGCATCGTGGGCATGGGCGAAACCCGCGAGCACCGCGCCGGGCTGCTGCTGGCGCTGGCCAACCTGCCGGCCCACCCCGATTCGGTGCCGATCAACCGGCTGGTGCAGGTCGCCGGCACGCCCCTGCACGGCACCGCGGAACTGGACCCGTTCGAGTTCGTGCGGATGATCGCGGTGGCCCGCATCGCCATGCCCCGCGCGATGGTGCGGCTGTCGGCCGGGCGCGAGGCGATGAGCGACGAGCTGCAGGCCCTGTGCTTCCTGGCCGGAGCCAACTCGATCTTCTACGGGGAAAAGCTGCTGACCACCGGCAACCCGGACACCGAACGCGACCTGGCCCTGTTCGCGCGGCTGGGCCTGCGCCCGATGGCGGTCCAGGTGGATGCGGCCGACCACGACCCTCCCGGCACGGTCCATGCCGACATCACCCAGGACACCGGGCCGTGCGGTGGCGGCTGCGAGCAGGCCGCCTGAGGCCCGCCCGGTGCCCGCCCCCCCGGGGCAGAGCGCCGCGCCCGCCAACCGGGTACGCTAACCGCCCATCCATGCCAGCCGACGACCATGGCCCGCCCCGACCTGCACGACCGCATCCAGGCCCAGCGCAAGCTCCGCGACGCGCAGGGCCGCATCCGCGTGCGCCGCACGGTGACCCGTCGCGACGGCGTGCGGCTGGAGATCGACGGCCAATGGCTCACCGGCTTCTGCAGCAATGACTACCTGGGGCTGTCGCAACAGTTCGGGGTGGTCAGCGCACTGCAGGACGCCGCCGCGCGCGACGGCGCCGGTGCCACCGCCTCGCACCTGATCTGCGGCCACCATGCGCTGCATGACGCGCTGGAGCGGGAAATGGCCGAGTGGCTCGGCTACCCGCGCGCCCTGCTGTTCGGCAGCGGCTTTGCCGCCAACCTGGCGGTGCAACAGGCATTGCTCAGCGAAGAAGACGATGTGTGCGTGCAGGACCGGCTCAACCACGCCAGCCTGCTCGACGCCACGCGCCTGGCCGGCTGCCGGCTGCGCCGCTACCCGCACCTGGACACCGAAGGCGCACTGCGCCAGTTGAAGCACGCGCCCGACGGCGCGGCGATGCTGGTCACCGATGGCGTGTTCAGCATGGACGGTGACATCGCCCCGCTGCGCTCGCTGTCGCTGGTGGCGCGCATGCAGGAAGCGCTGTTGTACGTGGACGACGCGCATGGCATCGGCGTGGTCGGCGAACATGGCCGCGGCTGCGTGGCCGATGCCGGGCTGGGCGTGGCCGACGTGCCGCTGCAGCTGGCCACCCTGGGCAAGGCGCTGGGCGGCAGTGGCGCGGTGGTGCTGGGCGATGACGCCCTGATCCAGCACCTGGCCGAAACCGCACGCCCGTACATCTACACCACGGCAGTGTCGCCGGCACAGGCGGCCGCATCGCTGGCCGCGGTGAAACTGGCCCGGCGTGACGACTGGCGACGCGAAAAACTCGGCGAGCTGATCGCCGTGTTCCGTGCCGGTGCGCGCCAGCACGGGTTGGAACTGATGCCGTCGGATACGCCGATCCAGCCATTGCTGTGCGGCGCCGAGTCCACCGTGATGGCGTTGTCGGCCGCACTGGAAGCCTCCGGCTTCCTGGTCAGCGCTATCCGTCCGCCCACCGTGCCCGAAGGGAAGGCGCGCCTGCGCGTGACCTTGTCGGCACTGCACACGCCGGCGCAGGTGCGCGCGCTTACCGACGCGATCGGGCATGCGCGCGACACCGTGCTGCGCCAGCAGTCGCTGGATGCACTGAGCGCGTGAGCCCGGTGCTGTGAGCCTGCATATCGAGGTGGTCGGCAGCGGGCCGGCGCTGGTGCTCATCCATGGCTGGGCACTGCATGGGGGCGTGTTCGCGCCGCTGGTGGACCGCCTAGCCGCGCAGTACCAGCTGCACCTGGTGGACCTGCCCGGCCATGGCTTCAGCCACGACGATGCCACGCCGCTGCGGCTGCCCCACGTGGTCAACGCCATCGCCGCCGCCACGCCACCGGCCGTATGGTGCGGGTGGTCGCTGGGTGGGCTGTTCGCCCTGCATGCCGCCGCCACGCTGCCGCAGGTGCGCGCGGTGGTGATGATCGCCGCCACCCCGCGTTTCGTGCGCGGCGACGACTGGCCGCACGCGGTGGAACCGGCGGTGTTCGAACAGTTCGGACAGGACCTGGCGCAGGACTACCGCGGCAGCCTGGAGCGTTTCCTGGCCCTGGATGCGATGGGCTCCGAACATGCCCGGCAGGAACTGCGCACCCTGCGCGAGATGCTCATCGCGCGCGGTGAACCGGCCGCGCGTGCGCTGCAGGAAGGGCTGCGCCTGCTCGAGAACAGCGATCTGCGCGGCGCCCTGGCCGGGCTGGGCAAGCCCAGCCTGTGGCTGGCCGGCGCGCGCGACCGGCTGGTGTCCGCGCGCGCCATGCAGGCCGCTGCCACGTTGGCGCCGGGCGCGCAGGCGCATGTGATCGCCCAGGGTGGCCATGCGCCGTTCCTGGGCCACACCGACGCGGTGGCCACGCAGCTGCAACACTTCGTTGCCGGCCTTCCCTGACCCATCCACCGCGCGCATCGCCGATCATGTACGCCCATCTTTCACTGCAGGAGTGACCCATGGATCTTGGAATCGCCGGTCGCTGGGCGCTGGTCTGTGCCGCCAGCAAGGGCCTGGGCCTGGGCTGCGCCCGTGCACTGGTGCGCGAGGGCGTGAACGTCGTGGTGGCCGCACGCGGTGAAGACGCGCTCGACCGCGCGGTGCTGGAACTGCAGGCGCTGCCCGGCGCGCGCAAGGTGGTCGGCGTGGTCGCCGACATCACCACCGTGGCCGGCCGCGATGCGGCCCTGGCCGCCTGCCCGCAGGTCGACATCCTGGTCAACAACGCCGGCGGCCCGCCCGCCGGGGATTTCCGCCAGTTCACCCGCGACGACTGGATCGCCGCGCTGGATGCCAACATGCTGGCCCCGATCGAACTGATCCGCGCCACCGTGGATGGCATGATCGAGCGCGGCTTCGGCCGCGTGGTCAACATCACCTCCTCCTCGGTGAAGGCGCCCATCGACATCCTGGGGCTGTCCAACGGCGCGCGCTCGGGGCTCACCGGCTTCGTCGCCGGCCTGGCCCGCAAGACCGTGGCCCACAACGTCACCCTCAACAACCTGCTGCCCGGTCAGTTCGACACCGACCGCCTGCGCGGCAACTTCGCCTACCTGGCCCAGCAGCAGGGCATCGACGCCGGCCAGATCGCCGAGCGCAAGCGCACCCACATCCCGGCCGGTCGCTTCGGCACCGCCGATGAGTTCGGCGCCGCCTGCGCCTTCCTGTGCAGCGCGCACGCCGGCTACATCACCGGGCAGAACCTGCTGATCGACGGCGGCGCCTACCCGGGCACGTTCTGACCTTCGCACCCTTGTTTTCGCAGTGAGCCTTCCATGACGTCCAGCTTCGATCCCCGCCACGTCCGCCGCGCGTTCTCGCGTGCCGCCGCCAGCTACGACGCCGCCGCCGCGCTGCAGCGCGAGGTGGAAAAACGCCTGCTGGAATCGCTGGACTACCTGGAAGACCGCCAGCCGCAGGTCGTGCTGGACGTGGGCAGCGGCACCGGCCACGCCACCGCGGCGATGAAGAAGCGCTGGCCCAAGGCGCAGGTGATCGCACTGGACCTGGCCGAACCGATGCTGCGCGAGGCCAAGAAGCAGGCCGGCTGGTGGAAGCCGTTCACCCGTGTGTGCGCCGATGCGCAGGCGCTGCCGTTGCTGGACCAGAGCGTGGATGTGATCTACAGCAACCTGTGCCTGCAGTGGGTCGAGGACCTGCCGGCGGTGTTCGCCGGGTTCCGCCGCGTGCTCAAGCCGGGTGGGCTGCTGCTGTGCTCCACCTTCGGCCCGGAAACGCTGATCGAACTGCGCGACGCCTTCACCCAGGCCGACGCCGTGCCGCACGTGAGCCGCTTTGCGCCGATCGCGCAGTTCGGCGACGCGCTGATGATGGCCGGCTTCCGCGACCCGGTGCTGGACCGCGACCTGTTCACCCTCACCTACGACGACATGACCGCGCTGATGCGCGAGCTGCAGGCCATCGGTGCCACCAACGCGCGCCATGACCGCCGCCACACGCTCACCGGCCGCGGCCGCTTCGCCGCCGCCCGCGCCGCCTACGAGCCGCTGCGCCGCGAAGACGGCAAGCTGCCCAGCAGCTGGGAAGTGATCTACGCCCACGCCTGGGCCCCCGAAGCCGGCGCCCCGATCCGCGAACAGGGCCACGACGTGGCCAGCGTGCCGGTATCGGCCATCCCGATCCGCCGCAGAACGCCGTAGAGCGGGGCTCTGCCCCGCTGCGACATACCATCAGCGGGGCAGAGCCCCGCTCTACGTCGCTGCGACATACCATCAGCGGGGCAGAGCCCCGCTCTACGCCGCTGCGACATACCATCAGCAGGGCAGAGCCCCGCGCTACGCCGGGAACAGGTCCCGGTGGAAGAAATAGATCTCCTGCACCAGGAATTTCCAGCTGGTGTGGAAGCTGCGGAAGCGCGTGCTCGGGGTGGACGAGGCCAGCGCATCGATGCCCAGCTCGCGCGCCAGCCGCAGCGCGCGCGCCATGTGCAGCGGGTCGCTGACGATGATCACCCGGTGCAGCTTGCGCTGCTGCATCAACCGCCGCGCCTCGATCAGGTTCTGGCGGGTGGTGCGCGAGGCGGTCTCGATCAGGATCGCCTCGTCCGGAATGCCCTGCTTGAGCGCATAGCGGCGCGCCACCTGCGATTCGGAGAAGCGCGCGCCGGTACCGCCGTAGCCGCCGGTGAAGATCAGCAGCGGCGCATAGCCGGCCTCGTACAGATCCAGGCCATGCCGGATGCGTTCCTCAAACACCGGTGACGGCTTGGCGTCATACGCGGCCGCACCCAGCACGATGATCGCGTCGGCCTTGGCCGCCTGGTCGCGCTCGCCCACCCACACGATCCACGCGGTGACGCCCAGCAGCCAGGCCACCAGCAGAATGCACAGCCGCCACACCCACCCCAGCAGCCCGACCCCGGCACGGCGGCTCATGCGCGCGCCCAGGGCAAGGCATCCAGGTCGACATTGCCGCCCGACAGCACCACGCCCACCCGCTGCCCGGCAAACCGCTCCGGTGCGGCGAGGATGGCCGCCAGCGCGATCGCCGACGACGGCTCCACCACCTGCTTGAGCACCTGCCAGAGCAGGCGCATGGCCGCCACGGTGGCGGTATCGGCCACGGTGATGACCTCGGCCGCGCCGTGCAGCAGCGCGAAGTTCGGTGCACCCAGGGTGGTGCGCAGGCCATCGCACAGCGTGTCCGGGGTGAAATCGATGCGGCGTTCGCCGGCCGCCAGCGAGCGCGCGGTATCGGCGGCGCCCTCCGGCTCGGCCAGCACCAGCCGGGTCTGCGGTGCCAGCGCCTGCAACGCCAGCCGCGTGCCCGACGCCAGCCCACCGCCCCCCACCGGCACCACCAGTACGTCGAACGGGCCGTGGCTGCGCAGCAGCTCCAGCGCCGCCGTGCCCTGCCCGGCAATGACCCGCGGGTCGGCATAGGGGTGCACCAGGCTGGCGCCGGTCTGGGCCTGCACCTGCGCGCACATGGCTTCACGTGCGGCGATGCTGGCTTCGCAGCGCCACACCGTGGCGCCGTGCCGGGCAATGTTGGCCAGCTTGGCGCCTACCGCGCCCTGCGGCACCACCACGTTGCAGGCGATGCCCCGGGTCCGTGCGGCCAGCGCCAACGCGGCACCGTGGTTGCCCGAGGAATGGGTGACCACCCCGCGCGCGGCTTGGTCCGGGTCCAGCGACCACACCGCGTTGCAGGCCCCCCGGAACTTGAAGGCCCCGCCGCGCTGCAGGTGCTCGGCCTTGAACAGCAGCGACGCCCCTGCCAACCCGTCCAGCGCGCGCGAATGCAGCACCGGGGTCACGCTGGCATGCGGGGCAATGCGTGCGGCGGCCGCCAGCAGGTCGTCGACACAGGGCAAGGGTGAATCGCTCATGACGCAAGATTAACGTATGGCCCCGGTTCGCACCGCCCCGGCTGAACGTGACACGATGGCAATCATTCAGCGGATCGGGCCGGAGTTAAGGGCCGATTCAATGCGCCGGGCCGAAGCTGGCCGCATACCCTCGGGGGGAACCCATCATGAAAATGCGCCTGATGTTCGCCGGTGGCCTGCTGTTGGCCCTGTCCGGCTGCGCCACCTACGACTATGTCGGCGGTGGTGCCGGCAGCGGCTACTACCACGGCGCGCCGTCGGTGGAGTACCGCTATCCCTATGGGTACCCGTCCGGTTACGGCCCCGGCTACTACGGTGGCGGGTATTACGGGGGTGGCTATGGCTACGGCAACCCGTATTACCGCCCGTATCCGAACTATCGCCCCCCGCACAACCACCGCCCGCCGCCGCGTCCGGGCAACGGTGGCAATCCGCCGGTCCGGCCGGATCGTCCGGATCGCCCGCGCCCGTCGTACAACGGCGGGTCGCCGTGGCGGAACATGGATTCGCTGGGCGGGCGGCAGCAACAGCAGCGTCCGCAGCAGCAGCGCCCCTCGGCGCCGCCGCAGGCCCGTCCTGCGCAGGCACCGCGCCCGGCGCAGCGGATGAACGGTTCCCCGTGGCGGAACATGAACAATTTGAACCAGCGCACAGTTGAGCCCTGACCCGTCTTGATTTTCACCACCCACCCGGTTCAATCTAGGCGGGTGGTGACGGGCTCGGTCGCAAAGTGACAAAAGCGACACAGCACGTCACATCCAGCTCTATGTCGATATCCGCCGGGATTCTCTGGATCCCCCCTGTTCCGGCCCTGTCGGATGTCGGCACCTACAACGCAGAAGGCCCCGCCATGGCGGGGCCTTCTGTTTTTGGATCGTGACATGGGCTGAAAAAACAGGGCCGGCAGTCCCCCGACTGCCGGCCCTTCTGCTTCCCCTGGTTGCGCATGGACCGGCCCCTGTTCCAATTCCGGTCCGTAGCGCCAAACGGCGCCTGCCAGCCTGGGTGCTATTGGGTTATCTGCAGAAAACGTGCCAACTTGAGGGTTGATTTCAGCGACAGGCCCGATTGGCGCTAAAATCACCACCCACGCCCTGCTTCCAGGGCCGTTCCGGGCCTCCCGCGCCCCCGAGCCCCATCGAAATGACCGACTCCTTCTACCGTTACGACGTCATCGTCATCGGCGGCGGCCACGCCGGCACCGAAGCTGCGCTGGCGGCTGCACGCAGCGGCGCACGCACCCTGCTGCTGACCCACAACGTGGAAACCATCGGCGCGATGAGCTGCAACCCGGCCATCGGCGGGATCGGCAAGGGCCACCTGGTGAAGGAGATCGACGCCCTGGGCGGGGCCATGGCGCATGCCGCCGACCGCGCCGGCATCCAGTGGCGCACCCTCAATGCCTCCAAGGGCCCGGCCGTGCGCGCCACCCGCTGCCAGGCCGACCGCAACCTGTACCGCATGGCGATCCGCCAGATCGTGGAGGCCCAGCCGAACCTGACCGTGTTCCAGGCAGCGGTGGACGACCTGGTGATCGACGGCGACACCGTGCGCGGGGCGATCACCCAGACCGGGCTGACCTTCCATGCCCCGGCCGTGGTGCTCACCGCGGGCACCTTCCTGGCCGGCAAGATCCACGTGGGCCAGACCCAGTACGCCGCCGGCCGCATGGGCGACCCGCCGGCCACCACGCTGGCCGCCCGCCTGCGCGAGCGCCCGTTCGTGATCGACCGCCTGAAGACCGGCACCCCGCCGCGCATCGACGGCCGTTCGCTGGACTACCGCGTGATGGACGAGCAGCCCGGCGACGACCCGCGCCCGGTGATGTCCTTCCTGGGCAACCCGGCCGAGCACCCGGCCCAGGTGAGCTGCTGGATCACCCACACCAGCGAGCGCACCCACGACATCATCCGCAGCGCCCTGCACCGCTCGCCGCTGTACAGCGGCCAGATCGAAGGCATCGGCCCGCGTTACTGCCCGTCGATCGAAGACAAGGTGGTGCGCTTCGCCGAGAAGGCCAGCCACCAGATCTTCGTCGAGCCCGAAGGGCTGGACGTGGTGGAGATCTACCCCAACGGCATTTCCACCTCGCTGCCGTTCGACGTGCAGCTGGCGCTGGTGCGCAGCATCACCGGTTTCGAGAACGCACACATCACCCGCCCCGGCTACGCGATCGAGTACGACTTCTTCGACCCGCGCGGGCTGGACAACACCCTGCAGACCAAGAGCGTGTCCGGGTTGTTCTTCGCCGGTCAGATCAACGGCACCACCGGTTATGAAGAAGCCGCCGCGCAGGGCCTGCTGGCCGGCATCAACGCCGCCCGCCACGTGCGCGAACAGGCCGGCTGGTGCCCGCGCCGCGACGAGGCGTACCTGGGCGTGCTGGTCGACGACCTGATCACCCACGGCACCACCGAGCCGTACCGCATGTTCACCAGCCGCGCCGAGTACCGCCTGCAGCTGCGCGAGGACAACGCCGACGTGCGCCTGACCGGCACCGGCCGCGAACTGGGCCTGGTGGATGACCGCCGCTGGGCCGCGTTCCAGACCAAGCAGGAGGCGGTGGCCACGGAATCGGCGCGCCTGCGCGCGCTCTGGGCCACGCCCGGCAACGCATTGGGCCGCGAAGTGGAAGCCACCCTGGGCGTGGCGGTCAGCCGCGAAACCAACGTGCTGGACCTGATCAAGCGCCCCGAACTGGACTACGCCCAGCTCATGCAGGTGCCGTCGCTGGGCCCGGCGGTGGCCGACCCGAAGGTGGCCGAGCAGGTCGAGATCGGCGTGAAGTACGCCGGCTACCTGGACCGCCAGCGCGACGAGATCGCCCGCCAGCAGCGCCACGAGAACACCGCCATCGCCAGCGACTTCGACTACGCCGGCGTGCGCGGCTTGTCGGCCGAAGTGCAGCAGAAGCTCGAGCGCGTGCGCCCGCAGACCATCGGCCAGGCCCAGCGCATCCCCGGCATGACCCCGGCGGCGATCTCGCTGCTGCTGGTTCACCTGGAACGCGCGCGCCGCATCCGCGCCGCGTAACACGCCACCCGCCGGGTAGAGCCGACCGTTGGTCGGCTGCACACCCTCCGCCGGTGGCATTCCGGCAGCCGACCAACGGTCGGCTCTACCGGCGGTGGCATTCCGGCAGCCGACCAACGGTCGGCTCTACCCGGCTCTGGTGTGCGTGCCATCGGCGGGCGGCGGGCGCCCCCGCGTTATCATCGCGGGCCGGGACAACGCTGCAGGCGACGTCCCAGCCCCTGCGTTGCCGGAGTTTGCACATGTCCCCGATCCGTCCCTTCCTCGACACGCTCCCCGTCCTTGGCGAGCGCTGCTACATCGACCCGGCCTGCACCATCATCGGTGACGTGGTCCTGGGCGATGACGTGTCGGTCTGGCCCGGCACGGTGATCCGCGGCGACGTCAACCATGTCCGGATCGGCGCGCGCAGCAACATCCAGGACGGCACCATCATCCATGTCAGCCACCATAGCCCGTACAACATGGAAGGCTTCCCGACGCTGATCGGCGAGGGGGTGACCGTGGGCCATGGCACCATCATCCATGCCTGCACCATCGGCGATTACAGCCTGATCGGCATGGGCGCCTGCATCCTCGACGGGGCACGGGTGGAGCAGCACGGCTTCGTCGGCGCCGGTGCCGTGGTGGGCCCGGGCAAGGTGGTGGGCGAAGGCGAACTGTGGGTGGGCAACCCGGCGCGCCTGGTGCGCACGCTGACCAGCAAGCAGATCGAATCGCTGCACTACTCGGCCGACCACTACGTACGGCTCAAGGACAAGTACCTGGGCTGATCCCGGTCGCGGCGGTCGCATCCGCCACCACCCCACCCAGGGTGCTGGGCATCGGCACGGCCGCACGGTAAAGTCCACAGCCGACCAGGAAGCAGTCGAGAACCGCATGCCCCCGCTGGCAGCAGACCGGAGAGGATTCCGGCACATCGTTTCCGGCCCCGTGCGCGCATGAGCGCGACGATGCTGGACACCTACCGTGAAGTGATCACGCCCGAAGGCGTGCCGCTGCACCTGCCGGCCGCCGGTCCGGTGCCGCGCGCGCTGGCGTGGGCCATCGATTTCACCCTCCGCGTCGGCGCGTTGATGCTGCTGAGCATTCCGCTGGCCTTCCTCGGCGAGTTCGGCCAAGGCCTCTACCTGGCGCTGATGTTCCTGCTGATGTGGGCTTACACCATCGTGCAGGAAGCGCTGTGGGGCCGCACCGTGGGCAAGCGCGTGCTGGGCCTGCGCGTGGTCGCGCGCGACGGCGCACCGATCGGCTGGATGGCCGCCATCACCCGCAACCTGCTGCGCACCGTGGACATGCTGCCGTTCGGCTATGCGCTGGGCCTGCTGTCGAGCCTGTTCGATGCGCACGGACGCCGCCTGGGCGACCTGGTGGCCGGCACCGTGGTGATCCACGACAGCGCCCGGCCAGTGCTGGGCAGCGTGGCCATCGACACCGTCCTGGCCCCACCGCACCCGTTGCAGCCGGCCGAACAGGCCGCCGTGGTCGCCTTCGCCGAACGTGCCGCGCGGCTGTCCGCGCCGCGCCAGCAGGAACTGGCCGGCATCGTGGCCCCGCTCAGCGGCGGCGGTGGCCAGGTGGGCGTGCTGCGCCTGTATGCGATGGCCAACTGGCTGCTGGGGCGCCGATGAGGCAGGAACAATTCGTCGCCCGCTACCAGCACGAATGGCAGGCGCTGGAGCACTGGCTGGCCACGCGCGGCGACAACCCGCGCAGTGGGCGCGGGCAACCGGCGGCTGACGGGCTCAATGATGAGGACATTCCGCAGCACTACCGGCGCCTGTGCCAGCAGTTGGCGCTGGCCCGCAAGCGCGGCTACAGCCCGCAGCTGGTGGCGCGCCTGCAGCAGCTGATGCAGCAGGGCCATCGCCTGCTTTACCGCACCCCACCGCCCCGCTGGCGGCGTGCGCTGGAATTCCTGTTCGCGGATTTTCCACAGCTGGTGCGCAGCCAGGCACGCAGCATGTGGGTGGCCACCGCGCTGTTCGTGGTGCCGCTGGTGGGCACCTTCGCGCTGGTGCAGTGGTACCCGCAGTTCATCCACCTGCTGATGGACAACGCCCAGATCGCCGCGATGGAGCGCATGTACGATCCGGCCGCGCCGCACCTGGGGCGCGACAGCGGCACCGACTGGATGATGTTCGGCTACTACATCATGAACAACATCAGCATCGGCCTGCGCACCTTCGCCAGTGGCCTGCTGGCCGGCGTGGGCACGGTGCTGATCCTGCTGTTCAACGGCCTCACCATCGGCGCGGTGGCCGGCCATCTGCAGCACGTCGGCCATGGCGACCCGTTCTGGCGCTTCGTGGTCGGGCACGGTGCGTTCGAGCTGACCGCGATCGTGATCGCCGGAGGCGCCGGCCTGCAGCTGGGCATGAAACTGCTGGCGCCGGGGCGCAGGCGCCGCGTCGACGCGTTGATCGAAGGCGGCGTGATCGGCGCACGGTTGTGCCTGGGCGTGGCGGCAATGCTGCTGGTGGCCGCGTTCATCGAAGCGTTCTGGTCCTCGATCGCCGGAATACCCGCGTGGGGCAAGTTCGCCGTGGCCGCCGTGCTGTGGAGCGCGGTGTTCGCCTGGTTGTGGCGTGGCGGGCGCGGGAGCGGTCATGCGCATTGACCAGCTCGACGTGGTGCTGCGCGCGCGCAGTGGCTGGGAAGCGGTGGAACTGGGCACGGCGCTGGTGCGTCGGCACGCACGCGCGATCTGGGCGCCGATCCTGCTGCTGGGCCTGCCGGTGTTCGCGCTGGTCAACGCACTGGCGTGGTGGGCCGATGCATTCGGCTGGGCGTGGCTGCTGATGTGGTGGCTCAAGCCGGTGTTCGACCGGCTGGCCCTGTACGTCATCTCGCGCAGCATCTTCGGCGATGAGCCCGGTGCCCTGCAGACCCTGCGCGCACAGCGCCAGTGGGGCTGGACCGGGTTCTGGGGCTACCTGGGCTGGCGCCGTTTCAGCCCGCTGCGCGCGTTGTTGATGCCGGTGAACCTGCTGGAAGGCAACCTGCCCGAACACCGCGGCGCGCGCCGCCGCGCCGTTGCCGGGGGTGCGTTCGGACACGCCGTATTGCTCGCCGCCACCTGCATGGCCTTCGAGCTGGTCCTGGTGGTCGGCTGCATCGCCGCGGTCTTCCTGTTCGTGCCGTTCGAGCTGCTGTCCGACTCGTGGCGCGCGGCGTGGGCGATGGTGCGCGACGACCCCCCGGCCTGGGCCCTGCTCGGGCTCAACCTGGTGTGCTGGCTGTCGGCCACGTTGATTGGGCCGTTCTACACCGGGGCCGGCTTCGGGCTGTACTTGAACCGGCGCACCGAGATGGAAGCGTGGGACGTGGAGATCGCGTTCCGGCGCCTGCGCGACCGCCTGCAGCAGGCCGCACCGCTGCTCGTGCTTGCACTGGTTCTGGCATGGCCGGGCACGCCGTTGCACGCCCAGCCGGCCGACGCCGGTGCGCCCTCGCTGGAGCAGTTGCTGGACGACGCCGAAGCAGAGGCGGAGAAGGACACGCACGACGCCGAGCGGCCCACGGCCACGTTTGCCAACGATCCGGCCAATACTGCCGAAGGCATCTTCGGCAGCGATGCGGTGGACACCGCCGGCTTCCGCCAGGCGGTGCAGCGCGCCTATGAGGATCCGTTGCAAAGCCCCACCCGCCAGGTCAGCCGCTGGAAACGCACCGACCACGATGCCGCCGAGAAGGAAAAGAAAAAACCGGACGCCAAGGACACCGACACGGCGCGCAAGCCCAAGGGGCCGCTGCTGCCGGCGCAGATCGCCGAGTGGATGCTGTGGGGGCTGGTCGGCGTCCTGCTGGTGGTCCTGGCAGTCACCGCACCGCGCTGGCTGCGCTGGTTGCGCGGCGATGGCGCGCGGCGCCGTGCCACGGTGTCGGCGGTGGTCGAAGATGACATCAGCGTGCCGCAGGAGGTCCCACCGGACGCGGCAGCGCGCGCACGCGCCCTGTGGCAACAGGGACGGCCGCGCCAGGCCTTGGCGCTGCTGTACCGCGCCAGTGTGGAATCGATGAGCGAACGGGCGCAGATGGCGCTGCCGCCCGGCGCCACCGAGGCGCAGTGCCTGCGCGTATCGCGGCGCATGCCCGACGCGGCCGATCGCAGCCTGTTCGCGCGTGTCGTCCGCGTGTGGCAGTACGCCGCCTATGCCGGCCGGCTGCCCGACGATGAGGCGTTCGAGAGCCTGGCCAGCACCCTGCAGCAGCAGTTCCGGTGGCGCGGATGAGCGTCCGCCTGCGCTGGCTGTTGGTGGTGATGGGGCTGCTCGCGATCGGCGTGCCGCTGACGATCCTGTTCCTGCGCTCGCACGAGCGCATCACCGAAACCCAGCACCTGCCCCCGCAGGGCGAAGCCAGTTACAACCCGTTGTACGTGCTGGGGCAGGCATTGCGCGCCGATGGCATCGAGGTGCATTCGCAGCCGCGCGTGGACCTGACCACGATGGCGCTGCAACCGCACGACACCCTGGTGCTGCTGCAGGACAGCGCGCTGCTGCCCGCCCACACCGCCAAGGCGCTGCTGGACTGGGTGGCACGCGGTGGCCACCTGCTGGTGCGCACGCCGCCGATCACCGGCGACGATCTGCTCGAGCGCAATGGCCCGTTGCTGGACGCACTGGGCGTGGACGGCATCGATATGGAGGCCGGCTGCCAGCCCTTCCACGTGCGCGATGACCCGCAGCACGTGGAGTTCTGCGGCGGCCGCCGCTTCAGCGTGGCACCGCCGCCGGGCGTCACGCTGGAGCGCAGCTGGGGCGAGCAGGACGAAGACAGCGAGGCCTACGGGCTGGTGTTCGCCCGCCTGCGCCACGGCCAGGGCAGCGTGGACGTGCTGGCTGATATGGACTTCATGCAGGGCCGTGGTCGCCCTGCCCCGGCCGACGCTCCCGGTGCCAAGCCGGGCGACTTCGTCGATGGCCTGCACGACAGGGCACACCGCGACCTCACCCGCTACCTGCTGGCCCCGCGCTATGGCCAGGGCACGATGTGGCTGGTGTACGGCTCGCGCCCGCCCTCGCTGTGGCACCGGATCTTCTACCAGGGCTGGCCGGTCTGGGTACCGCTGCTGCTGGCCCTGCTGGCCTGGCTGTGGCAGCGCGCGCAGCGCATGGGCAGCCTGTTGCCGTCGCCGGCGATCGAGCGCCGCTCGCTGCTGGAACACGTGCGCGCCAGTGGCGAGCACCTGCTGCGGTATGGCAAGGCTCCGCTGTTGTACGACGCGGTACGCCGCGCGTTCCTGGCACGGTTGCGGCGGCGGGCACCGACAGCCGCCGCGCTCACCGGCGAGGCACAGGTACAGGCCATCGCCACGTTGCTGCAGTGGCCCCACACCCGCGTGCAGACTGCCCTGCACGTTCCTGCTTCCCACGACCTCACCGCGCTGCGCGAGCGCATCCGCCTGCTGATCCAGATGAGAAACCTGCTATGACCGAGTCCATCCAGCCGCCGCCGCTGTCCCCGCCCGACCCCAGCCCGGCCCCGGCCGCCCTGTCCGGCCCCAGCCTGGTTGAACGCGTCGATGCCGTGCGCGATGCGGTCGGCCGCGCGTTCATCGGCCAACCGGAGGTGCTCGACCAGATCCTGATCGCGCTGCTGGCCGGTGGCCACGTGCTGATCGAAGGCGTGCCCGGGCTGGGCAAGACCCTGCTGGTGCGGGCATTGGCCCAGGCGCTGGAGCTGGACTACGGCCGCGTGCAGTTCACCCCCGACCTGATGCCCAGCGACGTCAGCGGGCACGCGGTGTACGACCCCAAGTCGGAGAGCTTCAAGATCCGCCGCGGCCCGGTGTTCACCAACCTGCTGCTGGCCGATGAAATCAACCGCGCTCCCGCCAAGACCCAGTCGGCGCTGCTGGAAGTGATGCAGGAAGGCCAGGTCACCATCGAAGGCAAGGCGTTCGCGCTGACCCCGCCGTTCCTGGCACTGGCCACGCAGAACCCGGTGGAGCAGGAAGGCACCTACCCGCTGCCCGAAGCGCAGCTGGACCGTTTCCTGCTCAAGGTGCTGATCGACTACCCGCAGCTGGAAGACGAGAAGCGCATGGTCGATGCGATCACCACCGGCCGCAGCGCGGCCGACTTCGACCTGTCGCAGGTGCCGCGCGTGCTCACCGCCGCCGAGGTGGTGGCATTGCAGCAGGCCACCGCCGCGATCACCGTGGACCCCGAAGTGATCGACTACGCGGTGCGGATCGTGGCCGCTACGCGCCAGTGGCCGGGCATCGCGCTGGGCGCGGGCCCGCGTGGCAGCATTGCGCTGGTCCGTGCCGCGCGCGCGCAGGCGGTGCTGGCCGGTCGGGATTTCGTCACCCCCGATGACGTGCGCGACATCGCCAAGCCGGCGCTGCGCCACCGCATCGCGCTGGCCCCGGAACTGCAGATCGAAGGGCAAAGTGCCGACGACGCGCTTGAAGCGTTGCTGGCCAAGGTGGAAGCACCGCGCAAATGAGGTCCTGCCGCGCCATTGACGCCTGGACGCTGCGCCGATGAGGCCAGCGCCGTTGCTGCTGGTGTTGCTGCTGGCCTGGAGCCTGCTCGGGCTGCCGGTGGCGTTCGGGCTGTGGCCGCGCTGGAGTTGGGCCGCCGCGGGCGGCGCGATCGCGCTGCTGGCGCTGGTGGACCTGCTGCGGCTGTGGCGGCAGCCCTCGCCCAGCATCCAGCGCGACATGCCCGAGGCACTGGCACTGAACGTGGCGCGTCCGGTCACGCTGCGGCTGGAATCGAGCCTGCACCAGCGCGTGGAGGTGTTCGACCTGGCGCCGGGCCAATGGACGGTGCAGGGTCTGCCGCGCCGGCTCACGCTCAAGCCGATGGTGGCCAGCAGTTTCCAGTACACGGCCACCCCCACCGCACGCGGTCGCTTCGACCTGGACGGTGTGCACCTGCGCGTGCAGGCACCGTGGCGGCTGTGGCGTCAGCGGCGTACCGTGCCACCCGCACTGAGCGTGCGGGTGTACCCCAACTTCGCCCCGCTGACCCGCTTTGCGTTGTTCAGTGCCGAACAGGCCTCGCGGCTGGTCGGCGCACACCTGAAGCGTCGCCGTGGCGAAGGCACCGATTTCCACCAGATGCGCGAGTACCGCATCGGTGACAGCCTGCGCCAGATCGACTGGAAGGCGACGTCGCGCGCGCGCAAGTTGATTTCGCGCGAGTACCAGGACGAGAAGAACCAGCAGCTGATGCTGATGATCGACACCGGCCGGCGGATGATGGCCAGCGAAGGCGGGCTGTCGCACTTCGACCACGTACTCAACGCATCGCTGGTGGTGTCCTACCTGGCGCTGCGCCAGGGCGACGGCGTGGGCCTGTTTGCCAGCGGCGGCGACAGCCGCTGGGTGGCACCGCAGCGCGGCATGGGCGCGATCGATGCACTGCTGCGCGCCAGTTACGACCTGCAGGCGCGACCGGTCGCCACCGATTACCTGGCGGCCGCCACCGAGCTCACCCTGCGCCAACGGCGGCGCTCGCTGGTGATGCTGGTCACCAACGTGCGCGACGAAGACATCGAAGACCTGCTCGCCGCGGTGCGCCTGCTGCAGCGCCAGCACCTGGTATGCGTGGCCAGCCTGCGCGAGCGCGAGCTGGACGACGCGCTGGACCAGCCGGTGGACACCCTGCAGGACGCCACCCAGGCCGGTGCGATCGCCCGTTACCTGCAGCAGCGCAGCGACGCGCATGAGGCCCTGCGCAGCCATCGGGTGATGGTGCTGGACGTCACCGCCGATGCGTTGCCGGGCGCGCTGGTGGAGCGGTATCTGGCGGTCAAGCGCGACGGGTTGTTGTAACCCGCGCGTACGTCGCCCCGGTGGGGGACCTACCGGGCCTTGGCCATCAAGCGGGTGGTGGCCTTGCGCAGCAGCGCGCGGTTGCGCGCCAGCTTCATCCACTGCGGCAGGCGCGAGAACATGGAGCCGTTGGACACGCCGGCGCGTTCGCGCAGCGGCGCGTCGGCATAGTCGTGCAGGGCCTGCAGGTGCGCTGCGTTGTAGGCCCACAGCACGCCAGCGGCGGTCTTCTCGACGAGCAGCAACGGCAGGCCGAAGTGCGGGTCCAGCGCGTCGGCGCCGCGAGCCTGCATCACACGCACCGTGACATCGCTGCTGCGTCCACACTGGGCGCAGGTGGCGGCCAGGGTACGCAGCGCCGGGGAGGCCACCGCGCGCGTCGCATCCGCGCTTACCCACTGATGCCCGCAATAGCCGCAGGGCCGGCGACCGCTGTAGCGCACCGGCCCGACCCAGTCACCCCGGCCGCAGCGGGCGCAACCGCAGCCACCGTCCAGCGCCACGCTGCAGTGCAGGCAGCGGAAGCGGGGCCGGTTGTCGGGCGCAACTACCCAACCGGGCGCAGCGCAGCGGTGGCAGCGCACGGCAATGCGGTCGGCATAGCGCCACAGCCGGTGGCCATCGTCCAGGTGGCGCCCGGCCAGCGCACCGGGTCGCAGGCTGCGGTTGCGTCGGATCGCCATCAGACGAAGATGCGCGTCGGCGCCTCATCGATGATCGCGTGCGGCACGAAACGCGCGCTGTCGCGGGTGATGCGGCTGCTGTCTTCGCGGATGCCCAGGCCGCAGGCCTGGTCGCCCACTACCCAGCTGCCCACCAGCGGGTAACCGCCGTCGAACGCGGTGAGCGGGTGCGCGGCCTGGCGGATTGCCGGGCCGGTGTACGGGCCTTCGCTCTCCTGCCAGCTGCCGTCGGCCAGGTGCATGGCCACGTTGGCACCTTCGCGCGAGAACAGCGGCTTGCGTACCCAGCCACGTGGCAGCGCGCTGCCATCGTCGAACTCGGCCGGCAGCAGGTTGGGATGGCCGCGGTGGCGCTGCCACAACAACGGCAGCACGCCCTTGTTGCTCAGGATCGCTTTCCACGCCGGTTCCAGCAGCTGCACGCCCGACCCGGGCAAGGCCTGGCCGAACGACTCGGTCATCAGGTCTTCCAGCGGGTACAGCTTGAACAGGCTGCCAATGACGGTGTCATCCATCGCGGTGAAGCGACCGTCTTCGGACAACCCGATGTCTTCGATCGCGATCGCCTCGCCGCGCAGGCCGGCCTGGGCCGCGCAATCGCGCAGATAGGCCACCGTGCCCTGGTCTTCCTCCGAGCTGCCCACCGCGCTGAAGTACAGCGGCGGCGGCAACTGCGCGGCCAGCTGTGCGAAGCGGTCCACCAGCGCTTCGTGGATCGCGTTGAACTGGTCGGCATGGGGCGGCAGGCGGTTCTGGTTGCGCTGGTCTTCCAGCCACTGCCACTGGAAGAACGAGGCCTCGAACAGCGACGTAGGCGTGTCGTAATTGAGTTCGTACAGCTTGGCCGGGCCCGTACCGTCGTAGGCAAAGTCCAGGCGGCCATACAGGTGCGGCTCGCCACGGCGCCAGCTGTCGGCGATCCAGTCGCGGAACGCTGGCGGAATGGCCAGCTGGTCCATCAGCTGTTCGCTGCCCACCACCTCGTCCACCAACCCCATCGCCATGGCATGCAGCTCGGCGCTGGGGTCTTCGATGTCCTGTTCGATCTGGCGCAGGGTGAAGGCGTAATACGCGGTTTCATCCCAGTACGGCAGGCCGTCGATGGTGTGGAAGCGGAAGCCGGATTCCTCGGCCCGGGCGCGCCACTGGCTGCGCTCGGCAATACGGACACGCTGCATCGATCAGCCGCCGACGCTGCTGCGGCCGCTGCTGGTGCTGCCGAAGCCACCGCGGCTGGCGGTGACGGCACGGTTCGGGGTGGCGTTGACCGGGGCCAGGCCGGCCTTGCCGGCGCCGATGCCGCTGGCGGTGTTCAAACCGCCGCTGCCACCCGGGGCCGGGCGCGCCCAGCCCTTGGCCTTGTCCTGGTAGGCCGGGCTGGCCGCCGGGGCCTGCGCCAGGCCGGCGCCACGGTTGCCAAGCATCTGCGACATGAAGAAGCCCATCATCATCGGGCCGATGAACGAGTGGCCGGTGGAGGTCTTCTGTTCCACGCACTGCTCGGCGTTGTACTCGGCTTCGCATTCGGCACGCGAGGCGTACTTGGGCGCCGCATCGGCCGACTGCTTCTGCGCCTGCGCAAACGCGGTGCGGCAGCTGGACGGGTCACCCGTGGCTTCGGTACAGGCCTCCACCGAGGTGTACAACCCTTCCTGCGTCTGGACGGCGGCGTCCTTCTGGCAGGCGGTGAACAGCAGCGGCGCGGCGCTCATCAACAGCAGCGCGGTGGTCCTGGAACGTTTCATGGCGTCATGCCCCCTAATGCGGTTATCTCCCCAATCATGCCTGATGGCGGCGAACAACCAAAACCGGCGAAGCCGGAAACATGAATGGCATTTCAGCATTCGCCCTGGAAACAGCGGGCGCAACGGTTGCAAACGCAACCGGAATTTTTCGGCAGAATCAAACTGAAACGCGCCCCCACGGCCCGCCAGATCCTGCCAGCCCCCATGCCTGAATACCGCTCCCGCACCTCCACCGCCGGCCGCAACATGGCCGGCGCCCGCGCCCTGTGGCGCGCCACCGGCATGACCGACGGCGACTTCCACAAGCCGATCATCGCCATCGCCAATTCATTCACCCAGTTCGTGCCCGGCCACGTGCACCTCAAGGACCTGGGGCAGCTGGTGGCGCGCGAGATCGAGCAGGTGGGCGGCGTGGCCAAGGAGTTCAACACCATCGCGGTGGATGACGGCATCGCCATGGGCCACGACGGCATGCTGTATTCGCTGCCCAGCCGCGAGATCATCGCCGACTCGGTGGAGTACATGGTCAACGCGCACTGCGCCGATGCGCTGGTGTGCATTTCCAACTGCGACAAGATCACTCCCGGCATGCTGATGGCCGCGTTGCGCCTGAACATCCCGGTGGTGTTCGTGTCCGGCGGACCGATGGAAGCCGGCAAGACCCGCTTGTCCGAGCACAAGCTGGACCTGGTGGACGCGATGGTGATCGCCGCCGACGAAAGCGCCAGCGACGAGAAAGTCGCCGAGTACGAACGCAGCGCCTGCCCCACCTGCGGGTCGTGTTCGGGCATGTTCACCGCCAACTCGATGAACTGCCTGACCGAAGCCCTGGGGCTGTCGCTGCCGGGCAACGGCTCCACCCTGGCCACCCACGCCGACCGCGAGCAGTTGTTCCGCCGCGCCGGGCGCCTGATCGTGGAGCTGTGCCACCGCTGGTACGGCGGCGAAGACGCCAACGCGCTGCCGCGCACCATCGCCAGCGTGGCCGCGTTCGAAAACGCGATGACCCTGGACATCGCCATGGGCGGGTCCACCAACACCATCCTGCACCTGCTGGCTGCCGCGCAGGAAGCGGAGGTCGACTTCGACCTGCAGGCCATCGACGCACTGTCGCGGCGCGTGCCGCAGCTGTGCAAGGTGGCCCCGAACACCCCGAAGTACCACATGGAAGACGTGCACCGCGCCGGTGGCGTGTACGGCATCCTGGGCGAACTGGCGCGCGGTGGGCTGCTGCATACCGACGTGCCCACCGTGCACAGCCGCAGCCTGGCCGACGCGATCGCCCGCTGGGATGTCGCCGTGAGCGAGGACGAGAAGGTGCACGACTTCTTCCGTGCCGGCCCGGCGGGCATTCCCACCCAGGTGGCCTTCAGCCAGGCCACGCGCTGGCCCACGCTGGACGTGGACCGCGCCGACGGCTGCATCCGCAGCGTCGCCCACGCCTACTCGGCCGAAGGCGGGCTGGCCGTGCTGCGCGGCAACCTGGCCGTGGACGGATGCGTGGTCAAGACCGCCGGCGTGGATGAGTCCATCCACGTCTTCGAAGGGCGCGCACGCGTGTTCGAAAGCCAGGACGCTGCGGTGGCCGGCATCCTCGCCGATCAGGTGGTGGCCGGCGACGTGGTGGTGATCCGCTATGAAGGCCCGAAGGGTGGCCCGGGCATGCAGGAAATGCTGTACCCGACCAGTTACCTGAAATCCAAGGGCCTGGGTAAACAGTGCGCACTGCTTACCGACGGGCGCTTTTCCGGGGGCACCTCCGGGCTGTCGATCGGCCACGCCTCGCCCGAAGCCGCCGCCGGCGGGGTGATCGGGCTGGTGCAGGAAGGCGACCGCATCCGCATCGACATCCCCGCGCGCCGCATCGACCTGCTGGTGGATGACGCCACGCTGGCCGCACGCCGCAGCGAGCAGGATGCGCTGGGCTGGACACCGCGCGAGGCGCGCCCGCGCAAGGTCACCGGTGCGCTGAAGGCCTACGCGCTGCTGGCGACGAGCGCGGACAAGGGCGCGGTGCGCGATTTGTCGAAGCTGTAACGTGGCTGGGGAGCCGGCCAGCGGCCGGCACTACCGAACCCGGCGGCGTGGCCAACGGTGACTTCGGCCCATGCGGGAACGGCGCGCAGCCTTCATACTGGGCGTCCTTCACACATGGACGTGACGATGCGGCTGAATCATTGCCTGGTGTTTCTTGCGCTGTCCTGCGCTTCCGGCCCGCTGCTGGCGGCCGAATGCACCTTGGCCAACCGCGACGCGGTGCTGGCCCTGCCCCTGCAGGTGTTCGACGGTGATCCGGAGGCGGGCTGGCGGCCGCTGGCCGACCGGCCCGGTTGCGTGCTGGAAACCGCGGAACTCATCGCCGACTACCGGCGCCAGCAGCCCGCTGTGGCGGGCGATCCCCCCTTGGTCTGGCGCGAGGCGCAGCTGCGCGCACTGGGCGGGGAACGCGACCCGGCCAGCGCGCTGATGCGCACCACCTACAAACCGGCACACGCCGATGTGGGCGGTTGGAATGCGTATGTGGACGCCACCATTGCCTTCCTGGACGACGACCTGCCGGCGTTGAAGCAGGCGCGTGCGCGGTTGGCCGCGCTGCCGCCGCCACCGGGCCGGGTGGTTCGCGACGGCAAGGTGCAGGTGGAGGCCGAACAGGTGCCCTGGCCGCCGCGGTTGCCGATGGTGGATGCGTTGGTGCGGTGCATGTACCAGCCGTATGCGTTGGCGTATGAGGCGTGTCCGGCGGCGTCGGAGTAAGTGGCGGCTTGACCCGATGCGCGCTGCTGGCAAACACTCCGGTGATGGTTCTGCACACGGAGGTGACGATGCGTACTGTTCGCTGTCTGCTTGCACTGGCCGTTTCGGCGGCTGCACTCCCCGCCCCTGCCGACGACTGCGTGGTTGACCGCGCCGCGCTGCTGGCGCTGTCGCCGGATCAGTTCGACCAGGACCTGGCCGGCGGCTGGCGTCCGATGGCGGAGAAACCGGCATGTCAGCTGCCCGCTGCCGACCTGATTGCCGCTTATCGTGCGCAGCCCAAGGCTGCAGGCAACACCACGTTGATCTGGCACGAAGCCCAGTTGCGCGCGCAGGCCGGGCAGGAGGCGCAGGCCGTGGCGTTGATGCGCCAGACCTACAGGCCCGCCCCGGATGCCGGCGGCTGGAACCCTTACGTGGATGCCAGCATCGCGCTCATCGAGAACAACAAGCCTGCGCTGGTCGCAGCCCGCGCAGCGCTGGCCGCCGTGCCCGCGCCACCGGAGGCGAAGGTCAAGGACGGGTTCTTTTCGTTCACCCTGCCCAGCGGCGAAACAATGAAGGTGGCCTGGCCGCCCAACCTCGACGTGGTGGATGCGTTTGTGCGCTGCTTCGGCCAGAGTTATCGCGATGCCATCGGGATGGCTTGCCGCACCCCAGGCAGGTAACACCGGGATGTGCGCCTGGGACATGCCGTGCAGCCACGCATGGCATGGCTCTACCGCGTTGCCTAGCCGATCACCCGCTTGAACGGCGGCAACGCGTCGATGATGCGTTTGCCGTAGCGGCGGGTCAGCAGGCGCGAATCGAGGATGATCACGCGGCCGGTGTCGGTGGACGTGCGGATCAGGCGGCCGGAGAACTGGGTCAGCGTGCGTAGCGCGTGCGGGATCGCGATCAGGTTGAAGGCATTGAGGCCGCGACTTTCGAACCACTCGCTCAGCGTGGAGGTCTGCGGGTCGGTGGGCACCGCGAACGGTACCTGGGTGATCACCACCGTGGTACAGGCCTCGCCGGGCAGGTCCAGGCCTTCGCCGAACGAGTTCAGCCCGAACAGCACCGAGCCCTCGCCGGCCGCGGTGCGCCGCAGGTGTTCATCGATCATCTTCTGCTTGGCGCCCTCGCCCTGCACCAGCATCAGCTTGCGCTGCGCGGCGGGCATCAGCTCGGCCACCTTTTCCATCTTCCAGCGCGAGGTGAACAGCACGATGCTGCCCTTGCCCCAATCCAGTTCCTTGACCAGGTACTTGGCCACTTCCTTGGGATGGCGCTCGCGGTCGTCCGGGGTGACCGGGAACGCAGGCACGATCAGCTGGGCCTGGTTGGGCAGGTCGAAGGGCGAGGCCAGCGACACCATCTCGGCTTCGGCCGGAATGCCGTTGTCGATCGCCAGCGACTGGAAATCGCCGCCGCCGGTGAGCGTGGCCGAGGTCATCACCACCGAATCCACTTCGTCCCACAGCAGCTTGCGCAGGACGTGCGCGGCCGAGACCGGCGACCCGTGCAGGATCAGGTCGCCGTCGCGCGACAGGGTGATCCAGCGCGCCATCGGCGGCTGGCCTTCCTTGTCTTCGCGACGCCAGGCCGTCCACAGGTTGTGCTGCTGCTCGATCATCTCCAGCGCCATGCCCAGGTTGCGCTGCAGGCGTTCGCGGGCGGCGTCCTCGGGCTTGCCCTTGGCCACCTGGGCCAGCGCGGCATGGGCCCAGTTGAACAGGCTGCGGGTGTCGTCGGCGATGGCCTCGATGTCGGCCATCCAGATCTCCGGCAGGCGCCCGTTCGGGGCGCGCCACATCGGCTCCTGGGCGGCCGGGTCCGGGCGCCAGCTGCGGTCGATGACGTCGCGGAACGCCTTGAGCTGCTTGCTGACCTTGGCCGCGGCCTCGATGGCCTCGTTGGGCAGCAGGTTGCCCAGCTTGTCCTTGTCCACCGCGCGGTAGGAGGCGGCGATCAGCACCTGCAGGCGGCCGGTACGCTTGGCCATCTCGTCCAGCGCCAGGCTGGCCGCGCCCTGGTCGATGGCCACGCTGCCGATATGGTGGCCTTCGTCGAGCACCAGCAGCATGTCCGAAGGCGGGGCGATCAGCGGCTGGCCGTTGTCGCTTTCACCGATGGACAGCGCCGACAACAACAGCGCGTGGTTGGTGACCACGATCTGCGCTTCGCGCACGGTGTTGCGTGAGCGCAGCACCGCGCACTGCGCCGAATAGGCGCACTTGCGCCCGGCGCAGCCGGAGGCCGGGGTGGTGATGCGCGAGCGCAGCGTGTTGCTGATGGTCTCCGGGGCATTGTCGAGGTCGCCATTCCAGCGCCCTTCCAGGAAGTCCTTGCTCAGCTTCTGCGCCAGGTCCATCTCGATCGGCGCCAACGGCCGGTCGAACAGCGGTTGCTCGTCCTCGAACATGCCCTCCTGGGCGCCATCGCCATGCGCTTCGGCGGCATTGCGCGTGCACAGGTAGCGGGTGCGCCCCTTGGCCAGGGCCACCGTGGCCTCGATGCCGGTGGCCTTGAGGAAGTTGGGGATGTCGCGCTCGAACAGCTGCGACTGCAGGGCCACCGTACCGGTGCTGATCACCAGCTTCTTTTTGGTGGCCAGCGCGATCGGCACGCCAGCGGTGAGGTAGCCCAGCGACTTGCCCACGCCGGTAGGAGCTTCGACCACGCCGACGCCGCCGCTGTGCGACAGCGCACGCGAGACCACGCCGATCATCTGGCTCTGCGAACGCCGGGTGCTGAAGCCGGGGGTGTTGGCCTGCAGCTTGGCGTAGGCATCGCGGATGGCGGCCTTCATGTCGTCGTTCAACGCACGCGGGGCTTCAACTTTTTCGGTCACGCCAAGAGCTACCTGCCTGGATCACGGCGGGTATTTTCTCACGAGCGGAGGGTCGGGACCGGCGCGGATTTCCGCGCCGGTTCAGATCCGGGATGCAGGTCCGGTGCCGGAGCAACCGGGGACACGCATGGCCGGGACCTCAGCGCCGACGCAGCGCGGCCAGCAGGGCCCAGACCAGCACGATCAGCCCGCCGCTCTGTGCCAGGTACAGCGACTCCACGGCGTCCGAACTGCCGGAAAGCAGGGCCAGCAGGATCCGCACGATGTCCAGCGCCGCGCCGCCCAACAGCAACGCGGCACCGACCAGACCGATGCGCCCGCCGCCGCACCGTACGAACGGCCGCAACGTCACCAGCAGCAGCACCGCCACCCCCAGCACAGTGACGTGCTGCAGCAGCTGCGCTATATGCATGGGCCCCACCATCATCAGACCGGACAGCGACAGCGGCGAACTCATGCGCCTTCTCCTGCAGAGCCTGCCAGCGCCTGCCGCAGTGCCCTGCCAAGCAGCACCACGGCTGCGGCAAGCAACAGCGTCCGGGCCCAGCCGAAGGCGCCCAGCAACAGACCCAGCGACACCTCACGGCTGATGAAGGACATCAGCATGACCAGCGAGGCATCCCACAGCACCCCCACTGCGGGAGCCAGCAGCAGCGCGCCCGCCGCCCATAGGCCAAGGCGTCGCCCCGGCTGCGCGGGCCGCCGCAACAGCAGCACCAGCGCCACCAGACCCAGCACCGGCATCAGCACCCCCGGCCTGGCCAGCAACAGCACGCCCTGCAGTACCAGCCCCCACAGCACGCCCATATCAGACAGCGTCATCGGTCCACCTCCTTGTGTGTGAATTCCTTTGCTGCAAACCCCGCAGCACGTCGGGCCGGAACGCCGGCCCGATCCTCAGCCGGCGGCCGCCGCCACATGGCGGGCGCGCAGCGTGCGGGTCAGCGCCCACACCAGCAGCACCACGCCCAGCGCCTCGAGCAGGCCCAGCACGAAATGACCCACGCCCAGCCACATCGACAGGCTCCGGATTGACTCGTAGTTGCCCTGCTGCACCAGCCAGATCGGCACCAGGTTCAACAGCAGCCCGGCCACGGTCGCCACGGCCAGCAGGATCAGCGACCACAAGGCCACGTCACGCACGGTGGTGCGCGGGGTGTCGATGACCCAGACCACCGAGATGGCCAGGGCAATCAGGATCGGCAGGCGCGTGGCGGTCATGCCCAGCACGGAATTCAGCAGCTCCATGTTCATCGGCTCAGTCCTCGCCGGCCAACGCGTGCTCGGCGCGCAGTTCGGCGTACACCGGGTCGGTCTGCGGGCGCACCGCATGCCACTGCAGGAAGCTCTCGGCGGCCTGCTCGACCAGCATGCCCAGGCCGTCCACCACGTTGCGGCAGCCAGCCGACCGCGCCCACGCGGTGAAGCCGATGGCGGCCTCGCCGTAGTTGAGGTCCACCGCGGTGGTCATGCTGTTGACCAGCCCCAGCGGCAGGGTGAATTCATTGGCGCGGTCGCGCCCGGCCGAGGTGGCGTTGACGATCAGTTCGAAGTCGCCCAGCTCGCGGATGTCTTCCCAGTAGCGGGTGATGGCGCGGCCGGGTTCGCCCATGGCGTCGATCAGCGCATCGGCGCGCTCGGGGGTGCGGTTGACCACCACCAGTTCCAGGATGCCGGCATCCAGCAGCGCCGGGGCAACGCTGCGCGCCGATCCGCCGGCGCCGATCAGCAGGGTGCGGCGACCGCGCAGGTCCAGGCCGTGGCGGTCGGTGAGGTCACGCACCAGGCCGATGCCATCGGTGGTGTCGCCATGCCAGCGGTCGCCCTTGCGCAGCAGCGTGTTGACCGCGCCCGCCCGGCGCGCGCGCGAGGTCAGCGTGGTGCACAGCGCGAACGCTGCTTCCTTGTGCGGGGCGGTGATGTTGGCGCCCACGCCGCCTTCGGCCGCGAAGGTCTCCAGTGCGGCGGCGAATGCGTCCGGGCTGGCCTCGATGGCGCGGTAGTCCAGCGCGATGCCTTCCTGGCGGCCGAACGCGGCGTGGATGCGTGGCGACTGCGAGTGGGCGATGGGCTGGCCAAATACGGCGTAACGATCGGCGGTCATGGGTGTGTCTGCTCCGGGCCTAGAATGGAACGCAAACCCCCAACGGAAGCGGCTATGCGCACTCCATTGTCACTGCTCGCGCTGTGCGCCAGTTTACTCTCCACGCCGCAGGCGATGGCGCTTTCCGAATTCGGCATCGAGGGCATGGGCGTGGTGTCGACCAAGGCCAACGAGGCCCAGGCCACCATCGCCCCGGACGGCCAGCGCATCGTGTGGGCCTCCGAGCGCGCCGGCGGTGCCGGCGGCTGGGACCTGTGGCAGGCGGTGCTGCGCGACGGACGCTGGCAGGACCCCACGCCGCTGGCGTTCAACACCGGCAGCGATGACACCGACCCCTACTTCAGCCACGACGGGCGCTGGCTGTACTTCGCCTCCAACCGCAACGGCGGGCGCGGCGGGTTCGACCTGTACAGCGTGGCGGTGCACCGCGACGGCAGCTTCGGGCCGGTGATGGCGCTGCCGGTCACGATCAACACCGCCGCCGACGAGCGCCGCCCGGCGCTGCGCCCGGATGGCCAGGCGCTGCTGTTCGCGCGCAATGGCACCGGCACCCAAGGCGGCTTCGACCTGTACCTGGCGGCCGTGCAGGACAAGGGGTTCGGCACCGTGGCCGCGCTGCCGGCGCCGCTCAACAGTGGCGCCGACGAGCTGGGCGGCGCATGGCTGGGCAACGACGGCGCGCTGGCCCTCACCCGGGTCAGCGGCGGGCATGCGCAGGTGTGGGTGGTGGGCTGCGACTACCGCCAGCCGGCCACGCCGCTGGTGCTGTCGTTCAACACGGCCGACGGCCAGACCGGCGCACCGGTGGTGGATGCCGCCAAGCCGACCGAGCTGGTGGTGGCCGGCATGGCCCGCGCACCGCGCGCGGGCGGGCTGGACCTGTACCGGATGAAGGCACCGGCCGCACCGGGCGGTGCGTGCCGGTGAGGGGAATCGATGCGGTCAGCGCGCCGACAGCAACGCGGCGCGCTGCCGTTCGTACTCCGCTTCGCTGATGTCGCCGTGGTCCTTGCGCTGGTTCAACGCGGCCAGCTGCGCCTGCAGTTCGGGCGACAGCTGCGCCTCACGCGCCACCCGGGCGGCGGCGGACGGCTGTTCCGGCGGGCGCTTGGCCGCGCGCAGCACGCCGCGGATGACCAGCCCGATCACCGCCGCGAACAACACCACCCCGGTGCCCCAGGTCACCCATTGGACCCATCCCATCGTCTGCATCGTCATCGTCCTGTCGGCGTAGTGGCGCGTATTGTCAGCGTTCGCGCAGCCAACGCGCCACCTGCGGGGCGAAATAGGTCAGCACGCCATCGGCACCGGCGCGCTTGAAACCGATCAGCGACTCCAGCACGCAGGCGCGCTCGTCCAGCCAGCCGTTGGCGAAGGCGGCCTTCATCATCGCGTACTCGCCACTGACCTGGTAGGCGAAGGTCGGCACGCCGAACTGCTGCTTCACCCGGCGCACCAGGTCCAGGTACGGCATGCCCGGCTTGACCATCACCATGTCCGCGCCCTCTTCCAGGTCCAGCGCGATTTCGCGCATGGCCTCGTCGCCGTTGGCCGGGTCCATCTGGTAGGTCTTCTTGTCGGCCTTGCCCAGGCTGGCCGAGCTGCCCACCGCATCGCGGAACGGGCCGTAGAACGCCGAGGCGTACTTGGCCGAGTAGGCCATGATGCGCACGTTGACATGGTCATCGGCATCCAGCGCGCGGCGGATGGCGCCAATGCGGCCGTCCATCATGTCCGACGGCGAAATGATGTCCACGCCGGCGGCGGCGTGCGACAGCGACTGCTTCACCAGCGCGGCGACGGTGATGTCGTTGAGCACGTAGCCCTTGTCGTCGATGATGCCGTCCTGGCCGTGGGTGGTGTACGGGTCCAGCGCCACGTCGGTCATCACCCCCAGCTCGGGGAAGCGCGACTTCAGCGCGCGGATGGCGCGCTGCGCCAGGCCGTTCTCGTCCCACGCGGCGGCCGCGTCCAGCGACTTGCCGGACGGGTCGATCACCGGGAACAGGTCGATCACCGGAATGCCCAGCTCCAGTGCCTCTTCGGCCACTTTGAGCAGTTCGTCGATGGACAGGCGCTCCACGCCCGGCATGGACGCCACCGGCGCGCGACCGGCCAGCTCATGCACGAACACCGGGTAGATCAGGTCGTCGGTGGTGAGCGTGTTCTCGCGCATCAGGCGGCGCGAGAACTCGTCGTGGCGCATGCGGCGGGGGCGATAGTCGGGGTGGGCCATGGGGATGCTCCGTAACGGAATTCGGGGGGCGCGGCAGGATTACTGCAGCAGGTAACGATGCGGTTGCAGCGGCGCGGGCAGCGGGTCCACGCCGAGGCTGTCGAGCAGGTCGATTTCGATGGTGCGCACCAGCGCATCCAGCGGCAGGTCGTTGGGCTCCAGCCCGAACGGCTCTTCCATTTCCTCGCCCAGCTGGTCCAGCCCGAAGAAGGCGTAGGCCAGCACCGCCGACACCACCGGGGTGGCCCAGCCCAGCGAACTGGCCAGGCCGAACGGCAGCAGCACGCAGAACATCCACGCGCAGCGGTGAAGGAGCAGGGTGTAGGCGAACGGCAGCGGGGTGGACAGAATCCGCTCGCAACCGGCCTGGATGCTGGACATCGCGTGCAGGCGGGTCTCGAACTGGGCGTACAGGATCGGGTCGAGGCGGCCGGCACGCAGCGGCTCGGCCAGGTCGGCGGCGATCATCGCCAGCAGCTGGTCGGGGGCGTTCAGGCGCGCGCCGAAGCGGGCGTGGTCGTCCTCGGCCACCCAGGGCAGCGCGGCCAACGCGGCGTCACGCCCGCGCAGCTTGGCCGCCAGCGCATGGGCGAAACCGATGCCGAGCCGGCAGATGCGGTCGCGGCGCGGCGCATCGTCAGCCAGCAGGGCGCTGCACAGCCGGGCCAGGCTGCGCGATTCGTAGACCAGCTGGCCCCACAGCTTGCGGCCTTCCCACCAGCGCTCGAAACAGGCGTTGTTGCGGAAGCTCAGGAAGATCGACAGCACCAGGCCCAGCAGGGTGAACGGCGCCACCGAGACGCGCTCGATGCCCGGCGGGTGCCAGACCTCGGCGAAGGCGGCCACGGCAATGGCCAGCAACAGGATCGCCAGCACCTTGGGCGCCACCGCCGGAACGATGGAGCCGCGCAGGATGTACAGCAATTGCCAGCCGTGGGGGCGGGGACGAATGATCATCGAATGCGGAATTGGCGCCTGGACAGGCGTGGGCCAGTGGCGCAAACGCCCCGGCAGCCGCTGATTGTACGCCCCTGCATGCGGGCGCCCGCCCGCTGCGACCGATGGTCGCAGCCCGGGCCGCGTCCGCCGGGTCGGCTCAGATGATGCCGCCGCCCAGGCCCAGGCGGACGATCCCCACCACCACCACGATGCCGTTCAGCACCAGCCCGGCCCAGGCCCGGCCCCGCTTGCTGGGGTGGGTGAACAGGATGCCCAGCGCGGCAATGACCGCGCCCACCGCCGCGAACGGGATCAGGAACCAGTTGCCCCAGCCCAGCAGGGGAATCAGGGCCAGCACCATCCACAGCAGGGCCAGGATGCCCCACAACAGACTGATCAATCCCATGCCAGGCTCCTTGAATGACGGTGGCGCCACCATAGCCCAGATCCGGGCCGGCAGTGCCGAACCTGACGCGTTCATCGGCGCCTCCGTGCCGGCCATCGCCGCGGTGTCATGGCGATCACCTGCACGGTGCTAGCGTAGGCCTCAGGACGTTGGCACCGATTCAGTAGCCAGCGTCGATGATCGCGCCACGGGCCACAGGTCCCTACCGAACAGGGGTGATGCATGAACATTCGATCGATTGCCGTACTCGGCGTGCTGCTGGCCGTGGCCGGCTGCGCCAGTACCTCCAAGGTGATGCTGGGCCAGGCGCGTGCGCCGGTGGACCCGGCCAGCGTGCAGATCTATTCGACCCCGCCCGCGGGCTCGGTGGAAATCGCCCAGCTGGAATCGTCCAGCGCGGTCGGTTTCGGCACCCAGGGCCAGACCGATGCGGCGGTGATGCGACTCAAGCGTGAGGCGGCCGCCCTGGGCGCCAATGGCGTGATCCTGATGGGCGTGGGCTCCAGCGGCTCGCCGGTGGGCATGTCAGTGGGTGGCGGCAGCTACGGCTCGCACGTGGGCGGTGGGGTCGGCATCGGTATTCCGACCACGCAGAAGCGCGCGGCCGGCGTGGCGATCTGGGTACCCAACCCGGCCGCACCCACGGCACCGGCGCGCCTGCCGACGCAGACGATCACGCCGACCCGGTAACACGCACGGCGGCAAGCCACGACCGTGGGTCGTGGCTCCGCGCCGGGACACCGACCCACGGTCGGTGTTCTACCGGTGGGGTCACTCAACCGGTCAGCGTTTCGCAGGTGCCTTGTACTTCGGCACGAACACCTCGTTGACCGCCTGTGCCAGCTGGTCCGGCGGCAGCAGACCCTGGTCGAGCAGGAAGTTGTTGAAGGCCAGCCGGTCGAAGCGCTTGCCCAGCGCCAGTTCGGTCTGCATGCGCAGTTCCAGGATCCGGGTGTAGCCGTAGAAGTAGCTGCCGGCCTGGCCGGGCATGCGCACCATGTAGCGGTCCAGTTCCTGGGTGGCCATCGCCTTGGACAGCCCGACCTCGTCGATCAGCACGCGCTCGGCATTGGCACGGTCGATCAGGCCCAGGTTGAGCATCGGGTCGAGCATGGCGCGCGCCGCACGCAGCAGGCGGAACTGCAGCGCGATCAGCTGCCCGTCCAGCGGCTCGTACGGCACCATTTCCGCTTCGGCGTACAGCGCCCAGCCTTCGACGTTGACCGAGTTGAACGCGAACATCGTGCGCGCCAGCGAGATGCCGCGTTCGACCATCGCGGTGAACTGCAGCTCGTGGCCGGGGCGGCCTTCATGTGCGCTGAGCGTCCAGGCCGCCGAACCGAAGTTGAAGTCGTCGTACTGCGCGGCCTTGTCGCCCGCGGCCGGGTTGCCCAGCGGCAGTACGAAGGTGCCCTGCTGGCCGGTGTTGCCCACCAGCGGCGCCGGCAGGAAGTGCGGGGCCGGCGAAGCGGCGCTTTCGGCAGCCGAGCCCAGGCGCATCTGCATCGGGCGCTGCGGCACGTCGACGATCTTCTCGCGGCGGATGATCGGGTCGATCGCATCGATCACGCCGCGGTAGTGGTGCTCCAGCTGGTCATCGGCGATCTTGTCGCCCTTCAGCGAGCGCACCACCGCCACCGGATCGGTGGGGTCGGTTACCTTCAGGCCCTTGGCCTGCACCACCAGCGGCGACAGCTGGCGCATCGCCGAGCGGGTTTCCATGAATTCCAGCTGCGCACGCTGCATCAGCACCGCCGGGGCGATGTCGATGCCCACGCGCTTGAGCTGGTAGGCATACAGCGGCTCGGGCAGGCGCGCATCGGCACGGGCCTTGGGCAGCACGTCCTTGCGGGTCCAGTCGCGGTACTCGCGCAGCTGGGCGGCGAGCGTCTTCAGCGTCTCGTCGGCGCCGGCCACCTTGTATTTGCCGAACAGCTGCTCGATGCCGGTGATGTAGGTGTCCACGTTGGCCAGCGACTGCTCGACCTCGATCTTTGTCGGTTGCAGCAGACCCTTGTCGGCCAGGCGCTCTTCATAGCGCTGGCGCGACAGCGTGGTCACCGGCTGGGTGCCGGGGGCCAGGCCGGCGTAGGCCTTCAGGCGATCGAGCGCCTTGGCGCGACGCTCGGCCGATACCTGGTCGGAGAGCAGCATGTTGATGCCGCTGAACACCGTCTGCGGCGTGTCGGTCCACGGCAGCAGGTACTTCTCGTTGAGCTCGCTGCCTTCGATGTTCTGGCTGGCCGCCGCGATCATGATCGCCAGGTCCTGGCGCACGTTCGGGTCGCGCTCGGTGGCCAGCTTGGCCTGCAGCTCGGTACGCGCCTTGGCCATGGCCGCACGGTAGCGCGCGCCGTTGTCCGGGCCGAAATCGGCCACCTTGTCGTCGTAGCCGGGCACGCCGAAGAAGCCGGTTTCCTCCGGCTGGAACGGGCCCTGCGCATCCAGCAGGATCTGCGCCAGCTGGTTGCTGCGGGTGACCCAGGCCGGGCTGGACGGCGCCTTGGCGGCAGCCGGGGCGGCAGCATGCACGGGCGGCGCGGACAGCGCGGCGGGGACGGAAAGGGCCAACGCAACGGCAAGGACAAGCGGCTTCATGCACGACTCCCGGGAAACGGATGCCTGCGACCCTACCCGGTCAGGGCGGTACCGACAATCGGCCAAGGGTCATGGTGCGCGCACCGCCTGGCACCCGTGTCCGGCCTGCTGCCGCCGACCCGCGGCCGGCACTGCACTCACAGCATCGCGGTGAGGGGGCAGTCGCCGCGCGCGCGGCACTCGCGCAGCGCACATTCCTGCGCCGCCTCGGCGTCGTCCAGTGCGGTCAGGTCGATCGGCTCGGCCTGCCCGGCAAGCACATACAGCATCGGGTAATCCCATTCCCCCTGCTGGCGCGTGGCCTGCAGGAACATCCGGGCGTTGCCGCGCGGGCCACTCAAGTGCACCAGGAACTGGCTGTGGCCACCGCCACCCGGCATCGAGCGCATGCCGCCGGCGGGCAGGAACCCATCTTCGATGGGCTCACCCAGTACCGCCACCAGTTCCACGCTGCAGCGCGCGCGGCGCATGGCTTCCTGGTAGGGCTCGCTGCTGCGGCTCCACTGCGCCCATTGGGTGACGGCCAGCCACACCACGGCCGACGCCGCCGCACTGGCCGTCAGTACCGCCAATGGCATGGCCCAGCGCCAATGCCGGCGCCACCATCCGGAGCCGGCACGGCGTGCCCCGGGAAGCGGGGGTGGCTGGTTCATCGGCGTCCTCCTTGTCATGCCGGTGATGCGGGGGGTACCGCGATGGTTACGGCGCCAGGCAGCGTCCCAGGAAGTCCTCGGCCAGGCGGTAGCGGTGCAGCGCGTTGCTGCCCGACAGACCGTGCTTGGCGCCCGGGTAGGTCATCAGTTCGAACGGCTGCCCGCGCTTCTGCAAGGCACTCATCAGTGCGGTGGAATTGGTGAACAGCACGTTGTCGTCGGCCATGCCATGGATCAGCAGCAGGCGCGAGCGCAGGCCGTCGATGTGGGCCAGCACGCGCGCCTCTTCATAGCCCTTCGGATTGTTGCCCGGCAGGTTCATGTAGCGCTCGGTGTAGTGGCTGTCGTACAGGCCCCAATCGGTGACCGGCGCGCCGGCCACGCCGCAGGCGTAGGTGTCCGACGCCTTGGCCAGCAGCATCAGGGTCATGTAGCCGCCGTTGGACCAGCCCTGCACGCCGATGCGCGCCGGGTCCACCCACGGCTGCTGCTTCAGCCAGGCCACGCCGCGCAGCTGGTCGGCCACTTCCACCGTGCCCTGCACGCCATACAGCGCGCCGCCGAAATCGCGGCCGCGACGCGGGGTGCCGCGGTTGTCCAGCGAGAACACCACATAGCCCTGCTGGGCCAGGTACTGGTTGAACAGGTGGTCGCCGCGGCCGGGCCAGCTGTTGGTGACGGTCTGGCTGGCGGGCCCGCCGTACACATACACCGCCACCGGATAGCGCTTGGCCGGGTCGAAACCGGCCGGCTTGATCAGGCTGTAGTGCAGTTCGGTGCGGTTGTCGGCGGCCTTCAGGGTGCCGAACTCGACCGGGCGCTGCGCGTCCAGGTAACGCGCATACGGGTGCTGCGGATCGGCCAGGTTGTTCTCCACCAGCGTGGCGATCTTCGTGCCATCGGCACGGTGCAGCGAAATCTGCGGCGGGGTGGTGGTGTTGGACCAGCTGTCCACATACACGCTGGCATTGCGCGCGAAGCTGGCGCTGTGCATGCCCGGTGCCTGCGACAGGCGTTGCGGCGCGCCGCCCTGCAGCGACACCGCGTAGATCTGGCTTTCGCGCGGCGACTCGACCCCGGCCCGGAAGTAGACCTTGCCGGCTGCTTCGTCCACCGCCAGCAGTTCGTCCACCGGCCAGTTGCCCTGGGTGAGCGCGGTAACGGTCTTGCCGTCCTCGGAGATGCGGTACAGATGCTCGAAACCGCTGCGCTCGGACGACCACACGAAGCCGCCCTGGGTGAGGAAACGCAGGCTGCTGTGCAGCGGCACCCAGGTCCTGGAGGTTTCGGTGACCAGCGTGTGCTGCTTGCCACTGGCCAGGTCGGCCTGGATCAGCTCGAGATGCTTCTGGTCGCGCGACTGGCGCTGGAAGGTCAGCCGTTGCGGATCGCGCCAGTCCACGCGTGCCAGGTAGATGTCGGGGTCGCGGCCCAGGTCGACCCAGCGCGGCGCGGCATCGGCCTTGGGGGCAATCACCGCCAGCGTCACGGTGACGTTGTGGTCGCCGGCGGCGGGGTAGCGCTGTTCAATCATTTCGGTGCGGTCGGCGTACATTTCGTAGCGCTTCTGCACCGGCACCGGGCTTTCGTCGATACGCGCGAAGGCGATCGCCGAATCGTCCGGGGCCCACCAGTAGCCGGTGTGGCGGTCCATCTCCTCATCGGCGACGAACTCGGCCACGCCGTTGCCGATGGTGTCGCTGCCATCGCGGGTCAGCTGGATCTGCTTGCCGCTGGCCAGATCGATCACCCACAGGTTGCGCGCGCGCACGAAGCTGACAAAGCCGCCTTTCGGCGACAGCTTGGCGTCGGTGGCAAAGCCCTCCCCGTGGGTGAGCTGGCGCACTGCGGCCGCGCCTTGCTTGGACAGGTCATACAGATACAGCTCGCCGCCCAGCGGGAACAGCAGGGTGTGGGCGTCGGGCGACCACTGGTAATCGACAATGCCGGTCATCGCGGCGATGCGCTGGCGCTCGCGGCGGGCCTTCTCTTCATCGCTGAGGGTTTCGGTGCCGGGCAGCACCACCTTGGAGTCCACCAGCAGCCGGGTCTGGCCGCTGGCGATATCGAAGCTCCACAGGTCCAGCTGGTTGCGGTCGTCCTGCTTGCCGCGCAGGAAACTCACCTGCGAGCCGTCCGGGGCCACCTTGGGTTTCATCAGGGTGGGGCCGGACAACGGCAGCGGACCGGTGATGGCCTCCAGGGTCAGTTTTTCAGCGTGGGCCATGGTGGTCGAAGCGAGCATGAGGGCGAGCGAGGCAAACAGGTGGCGCATGAAGGGTTCCGGCAAGCGACAGGTCCGCCGCCCTGCGAAGGCAGGGGGCGGTCAGCCCCCATCCTAACCAAGGCAGTGCGGGAAGGCAGCATGACCTTCTACCCGGGCGTGGACGGCGACCTTGCTGGGTTGGCGCCGGCGCAAGGGCAGCCGGGCAGAGCCCGGCGTTGGACGCGCCCCGCGTAGAGCGGGGCTCTGCCCCGCTGCCTTGGGCATCGGTGGCACCGTGCAGCCGGGCAGAGCCCGGCGCTACGGGCTGGGACGCGACCCGCGCAGAGCGGGGCTCTGCCCCGCTGCCTTGGGCATCGGTGGCACGGTGCAGCCGGGCAGAGCCCGGCGCTACGGGCCGGGACGCGACCTGCGTAGAGCGGGGCTCTGCCCCGCTGCCTTGGGCTTCGGCGGTACCGTGCAGCCGGGCAGAGCCCGGCGCCACGGGCTGGGACGCGATCCGCGCAGAGCGGGGCTCTGCCCCGCTGCCTTGGGGCTTCGGCGGCACCCGTGCAGCCGGGCAGAGCCCGGCGCTACCGGCGGCTTCAGCGCTGGCCGAACAGGTGCTTGCGCTCTTCCTCGCTGAGCGGCTTGCCGGCATCGGGGTTCACCTGCTGGCGCAGCGCATAGGCGCGCTGGGTAGCCGGGCGTGCGGCGATCGCCTCGTGCCAGCGCTTGAGGTGCGGGAAGGCGGCAAAGTCCACGGGCAGCTTGTCGTACGCGCCAATCCACGGGTAGCTGGCCATGTCGGCGATGCTGTACTCCGCGCCGCCCAGGTAGGCGCTGTCGGCCAGGCGCTTGTCCATCACCCCGTGCAGGCGGCGCACCTCGTTGTTGTAGCGCTCGATGGCATAGGGGATCTGCTCGGGCGCGTACACGTTGAAATGGCCCATCTGCCCGCTCATCGGGCCCAGCCCGGCCATCTGCCAGAACAGCCACTCCAGCACCGCCACGCGGCCGCGGCTGTCGGCGGGCAGAAAACGACCGGTCTTCTCGGCCAGGTACAGCAGGATCGCACCGGATTCGAACACGCTCTGCGGCGCGCCGCCATCGGCAGGCTGGTGGTCGACCAGCGCGGGCATCTTGTTGTTGGGCGAGATGGCCAGGAACTCGGGCTTGAACTGGTCGCCGGCGCCGATGTTGACCGGCTTGATCTGGTACGGCAGGCCCAGCTCTTCCAGCAGCAGCGTGACTTTGTGGCCATTGGGGGTGGGCCAGTAATACAGATCGATCATGGCGACAGCACTCGCGGATGAGGAACACCGAGTCTAGTGCGTCAGTTGGGTGGCAGGGTCACGGCGGACCCGTTACCCTGCCGCGTCTCCCGCAACGCAGCATTCCAGCATGAGCCCCACTCCCCGGCCCATCAGCCCCCTGTCCTCCCTGATCTTCGCCTCGCGCTGGCTGCAGCTGCCGCTGTACCTGGGCCTGATACTGGCCCAATGCGTCTACGTATTCCTGTTCGGCAAGGAGCTGTGGCACCTGCTGCACAAGGCCAACGCCATGGGCGAGCAGGAAATCATGCTGCTGGTGCTGGGCCTGATCGACGTGGTGATGATCTCCAACCTGCTGGTGATGGTCATCGTGGGCGGCTATGAAACCTTCGTCTCGCGTCTGCGCCTGGAGAACCACCCCGACCAGCCGGAGTGGCTCAGCCACGTCAACGCGAGCGTGCTGAAGGTGAAGCTGGCGCTGTCGATCATCGGCATCTCCTCGATCCACCTGCTCAAGACCTTCATCGCCTCGGGCACCCTGGACGCCCTGCCGCTGTGCGACAGCGAGGCCTACCTGAATGCCGTGGCGGCGACCGGCCAGATCATCAAGTGCGCCAGCATGACCTCCACCGGCGTGATGTGGCAGACCATCATCCATTGCGCCTTCATCCTGTCGGCGATCGGCATCGCCTACACCGACAAGCTGATGAGCGGCACGCCCAGCAAGACCCTGTCGCACTGACACTTGCCCGGCGGCGCCGGCATCGGTCACGATGCCGGCCTGCCCTCGCCGTCCGGCCCCTGGCCGGCCGGGGTGATGCTAGATTGCACACCTGCAGTACCGCCGTGGACGCCGGGAAACGTCCATCGGCCTCGGCCAGCCTGACCGCATCGGGCCTTACGTACCGTCGTATTCAAAGGGGAGTTGGATGTCGCACGTCAACACGATTGCCTCGCTGCGCCTGCTGGCGCCATTGGCCCTGCTGGTGGCCCTGGCCGCCTGTTCGGGCAAGGACGAACCGGCGCCGGCCGCACCTGCCGCCGCACCCGCCGCCGCCCCGGCCGCGGCGCCTGCCGTGTCGGCCAAGGTGCAGTCGATGGGCACCGAGGAACTGCGCGACCTGGCCAGCAAGGCCCTGCGCGAGAACCGCATGTACGCCCCGGCGGGCGACAACGCCATCGAGTACTACCTGGCCCTGCGCGACAAGACCCCGGATGACGCCTCGGTCAAGAGCGCGCTCACCGACCTGCTGCCCTACACCCTGATCGCCGCCGAACAGAGCCTGGGCCGCGAGGACTTCGCCGAGGCGCAGCGGCTGGTCGCGCTGATCGAGAAGGTCGATGCCACCGCACCGGCCCTGCCGCGCCTGAAGCAGGGCATCAGCGGCGGCATGCAGACCGCCCTCAAGCGGACCCAGGAAGAGACCGACAAGGTCAAGAAGGACGCCGAGAACCGCACCAAGCAGCTGGCCGACCAGCAGCGCCTGGCCCAGCAGCAGGCGGCCGAGGCCGAAGCGGCACGCACCATTGCCGCCCAGCAGGATGCCGCGCGCCGCGACGGCGAGCGCCAGGATGCCGAGCGCCAGGCGAGCGCCCGCCGCGAGGCCGAGCAGCGCCAGCAGACCGCGGCCGCCCAGCAGGCCGCCGCGGCCCGCCAGGCCGCCGCCCCGGCGGCGGCGGCACCAAGCCTGCGCCCGGTCAGCACCCCGGCCCCGCGTTACCCGGCCGAAGCGCTGCGCTCGGGCACGTCCGGCGAAGTGCTGGTGGAAATCACCGTCGGCACCGACGGCTCGGTCACCAACGCCCGCGTGCTGCGCGCCACGCCGTCGCGCGTGTTCGATCGCGAGGCGCTCAACGCGGTCAAGCGCTGGAAGTTCGAACCGGTCGGCGCACCGGTGACCACGCGGCGCACCTTGGCGTTCGCGCCGGGCGGTTGATCGCCGCCTCACCGTAGTGACGAAAAGGCCCGGAGCGATCCGGGCCTTTTTTGTATCCAGGACCTGCGTTCAATCAGGTCCCGCCGTGCTGGGTCCCGCAGTACCAACAGGTCGAACAGGAGCGTAGGCAGCAGCGCCAGCAGATCGCAAACGTCCGCTTCTCTCGCTGCCGGAACGGCATGGCGACACTGGCCTTGTGCAAAGAGAAAATGGCGCGTTGGTCGTGGTCCTGCATAACGGAAAGCACGTCTTTGACACGCATTTTTCGAATGGGATGCGCTTTGGCGACATGAATGCCGCTACCTACCGCCACATTATTTTTTCCAGATACCGCTTACGTGCACGCTCATAGATGGCCGGATCGCTGGCGAACTCGGCCATGAAGCGCGGCTCCGGGAGGGCGAATGGATCGTCGGCTGCGATGGCGCACTCTGCTTCGATCTCGGGCGGAAACACCGGCGACCGGCACGTCTTGAAGGTAAGCCAGCGACTGAGGGTCAGTGCGCCATAGAAGGGGAAAAGAAGGTTGTGCCGAAATGGGAATAGGTTGGTGCCCATCATCAGACACACCAGCATCCAGTGATTGCGGAAGGTGGGCAGTGTGGAGAGCGTAATGACGCGATCCAGCGGGTCGTCGAAACACGTTTCCGGACCCTCCTGCATGTACCGACAGATCAACGCCCATTGTTCCCGGATGTCCTGATCATGATCCCAGAAATGGCCGATGGTGAAGGTCTGCTGCACCTGGCGGTTGCGATCAAGCAGGTGGCAGCGAAGGTCGCGCAGATTGGGGTCCTGGCCGCCACGGCCGATGTGGAAGAAGGCGAAGGGCGACCCCCAGGGCACCACCACGACGCCGCCCGGGCCGTTGTGACGGAAGAAGTAGATCTTGCGGGTGATGCGGTTGAAGCGGACGGGGTAATGGGTGTAGCTAAACATATCCTTGCGCAGGTAGACGAACCAGATCAATCCGATCATGCCCGCTCCAGCAACTACGATCGACAATACGGAGAAGGCGCTGTCTGAAAGTCCGCCACGCATCCCAGAAGCCTTGGCGATGAGGGCCGATACGCCAAACACCGTCACGCAGGCAAGAGCAAGTGATAGCAGCGTGGCCATCATGCCCTTGATCTTGAACGTCCTGTCTACGCATTCAATGAATACTGAGTTAAAGCGAACAAGGCTCATCGCATCATCTGCAGGAGTGTCGACTGAGGCGCTATGTTTCAGTTCGCCATCAAATTCTTCTCCGGTGAGGTCTCGCTCAACTTTGAACGGAGGCTGCCAGCCTGTCAGCATCTCAAAGCACTCTCAATGCTTGCATGGCTTTTGATTGGTCCATCCAACTATCGAAGGCGCCACTCTCGTTGTTTCCAAAGTGCATAGCCTTATCGAGCCAACGCTCAACTTCGTTCGGCACCATCCATGCAACCACTACGGTTAGTAGCGCTGCAAAGATCGTGAGCAGAATGGCTAATGGAATAGCAGATCCGATTATGAAGAGAAATGCGCCAGCCGCACCGGCGATTCCGGCAATCATCATGCTCGTGCCATAGACTTTGCTCAATGGGTAGTCGCGGTAGCCTTGATAGAACGTGAGGGCCCCGATCACTATGCCCGCCAAACCACTCATCCAACGACCACCTCCCCCTAGCAGTTCAGCTCTTTTGCTGGCGTTGAACATCCATCGCCCCATTGGCTCAGCCAAGGTCTTCGAGAACCAGGGCAGCTTCGCGCCCACCTCACCTAGAAGAATTGCCGAGTCTCCAATCAGCACCGCTACGCCTGCCGCGAAGTTGGCCTGTAGAAGACCCCGCTCCTCTACGGGGGCCTTTTTGATCTGCTGGTTCAAGTGCCCAAGGCTGGCCGACATCATGACCAACGCCGCGATGCCATACCCATAGGAGCTGCGATGTAGTCCAGACACTGTGCTACGCATCGCGTCATGCAGGTCCACTACGCTCAATGTGCGTTGCAGATGTCCCTGAATCGCCGCCCCGGGGATCACCGCCTTGGCATTGAGTGCCTTGAACAGCTTCAGTTGATCGGCGTCCACAAATGCCACCATGCCAAACTTGAACCGGGCGCCATCCATCGTCGCGTTGGCGGCTTCGAGGGCTGCGGACGCGGCCACACTGGCCTGCTGCGCCGCGTTCAAACCAGCCCGCGATGCCAAGGTCATGGCCAAGGCTTTGCGCGCGCGTTTTGGCGTGGTGTGGCCGGTCAGATCCATCAGCTGGGTGTGAGGCGATCCCGACTGCGCCATGGCGGCCAATAGCCCCATCTGCCAGCGCGCAGGCAGGCGACCCACGTCTGCAGCGACCATACGGCCAATTTCGTCGCCCACCATTCGCGTCACTGGACCTGAAAGGTGCTCCAGCAGACGCGCTGAACCTTGATACATGCCGGCAGTCTTGCCCGCCGTCGGATGGTCCAGCAGGCCCTTGAACGCATTGGACAGCCCATTGGCCGCCAGCAGCCAGTCGCGCGCCCCCGGTGCGGTGGACGTCTTTGCCAGCACCTGTTTCCAATCGCTGATCAGCGCGTCCTGGTTCCATACCTGCGCGCGCAGAATAATGGACTCGGGATCCAGTGGATCGCCGTTCTCCAACTGCTCCAACACGTACGCGAACACTTTGCCGCGCGAGGTAGCGTCCTGCAGCATGGCAGTCACCGCCTCTTGATACAGAATCCCCGACGTGGTGTCGGTTCTGTCGAAGTTGCGGACCATATGCTGCTTGAAGGCCGCTGCCGATAACCAGGCAATATACGCATCGTCCAGTGCGGCGATGTGCTTCTGGTAGAACCGCTCCTGCTCGGCCAGGTACGTATTCTTCAGCCAACGCGCATACGCGTTCCCGCCGCGCAGGTGCTTGCGGTATTTCTTCCAGGACTCTCTGCCCAGCCTGAGCACCTCGTCTTCGTCCTCCACTGCGAACATGTCGTCGGTCCAAAGTGGCAACGATCTGCTCAGCTCCCGCGCGGTAGCCCGTCCACCCAACACGCCGACGACTCCCCTTCCCACCATGGCGGTGTTGCGTTTGAGGTGCACTTCATCCTCGATCGCGCCGTGATGAATGGCTTCGCGCAGGGCCGTGATGGCCGCTGCGGACTGACGCTTCTCTGCCCGCTCCGGTTCGTTCTCCCATTCCAGCAAGCGCGTCACCGCCAACTGGTTGAGGTCGGCGATGATGCCCACCGGGTCGTCCAGTGCTACGAGCACCGGGGTCACCGCCAACGGATGGTCCGGGACGCTCTGGCGTGCAGCCAGCCGTGCCTGGGCGCGCAGCAGGTCGAGCTGATGCTGGGCGTACTGCACTCGGCCGCTCAGGCTGTGTGCCAGTGCATGCGCGCCGGGGAGCACGTCCATGCGGGGTAGGTTGGTGGCGTCTGGCGTTTTGGGCAGGGTCGAATAAGTGTCGACAAGATGGAATTCCGCCACCTGATCCAGTGCCTGGTACAAGCTGGCCATGTGCGGTTGCGGGCTGCCACTGTCGACCCAGCTGGCCATGTCGATGCGGCGCATGCTGCGCTGGCGGTACGCGGCATCCTGATGGCGGCGCCACACGTTGGGTGTCCACGGTGCCGTACTGTACGCCAGCCACAGTGTGGTCCCCCACTTCGCATCGGGCAGGACGACGCACTTGCTCATCATCGCGCTGCCATGCCGCGAGCAGGTAGCCGGTGCGTCATCGTTCTGCGGCGGCGGGGAGGTGTCACGGATGTCGAAGGACGACAGATCGCCGTGCTCATTGACCTGCCAGGCCAGCCACTCGTCGCGCGTCTCATTGAACCCGTACACGTAGCCGCCGCGCAGCAGCCGCAGCGTGTACTGCGCATCGGATGCCGGCAGCGCGACGTCCTGTACGCCCACGCCGAAAGGGGCCTGCAAGGGCGGTGCCCGCCTACGGACTTCGGCGTCGGTGCGGGCCACGGCATAGCGCGCCAGCAGGATGGGAAAGCCGAACGTGACGCAGTTGGGGCAGTAGTCGGCAGCGGAGTCGCTCATGCCGCCACCGCAGCTGCAGTTGCGCCAGACTCCAGCCGGCTGGCCATCGCATAGGACATCCCTTCGCCACGCAGACGCGCCAGACGCGCAGCCACATCGGGCCGATGCCGAAACCCGGGTCCGTGTTGCAGGCGCTGCCGCGCGTACAGGGACAGGTCCCTGACGTCTTCCAGACCGGCATCGCGCGCTTCCAGTACGCCCTCCATCAGCGCGCGCAGCGTGCTGCTGGCCGCAGTAGCAGGGGCATCGACCAGATCGCGCAGGCACGCATTGATAACGCCCATCTGCTCAAGGCCCTGCCACTGGTCCGGCTGCAGCAGCAGACCGAACGGCGCGTGCGCGTCAGGCCGGTGATGGGTGCGCCAGGTGCCGCCCAGCGGCTCGTGCCAGGTCCACGCATGCACCGGCCCCATCACCTCGGCCATCTGCGCCGGGGTCAACAACCAGCGCAGATGGCGGAATACGCGGGGATCGTGCACGCGAAACCATACGCGGCCTTTGCCGGGCCGCCACAAGCCCATCAGATGCCGCAGGTGACCTCGCAGGCCCGATGCGTCGTTGCAGGCCAACAACGTGCAGAACAAGGGGCGTCCGCGTTCACGCAGATGGCGCTCGGCGCGATCCAGCACGTCCAACCGCCGTTCCCAGGACAATGTATCCAGCGCCACCAGCAGCGGCGGTTGGCGCAGGCACCCCTTCAGCTCCGCCGGCTCCAGCGGCTCGGCGGGGAGATCGGCGAAGCAGGCGGCCGCCACCTGGGTGGGGTCGATGATGGCGTGGGTCTGCGCGAGGAAGCTGCGATGGCCCATGTCGATAGGCGCGTTGACGTGCGTGTCCAGGTCCATTGGAACTCTGCATCGGTGGATACAGGCAGGCTACGAGCGACACGGGGTGTAGCGAAGAGCCGGAACCGACAATGCATCGCGGGCTTCACAGTTTTTCTATTTCGATTTGTGGATGGCTCGAGAGCTTCCATTTGAAATGCCTATCCATGGCACGGGCGTCCTACGCTCCGCAGCGCTGCGAAGGGTCCGTGCGCGCGGACACGCTGCATGCTGGACGCGAGCGGCAGGCACCGCCGCGCCGACAAAGCAGTCAGCGGTGCTGCTCCACCAACTGCCGCAACGCGGCATCCTTCGGCACCAGCACATCGAACAGGCCCAAGGCGTGCAGGCCGGGCAGCAGCGCCAGCAGGTCACGTTCGGCGGCATGGCGCGCCGCGGCATCCTGATCGGCATCGAGCAGGATCGTCGCGTTGGCCAGGAACGCGCCGACACTGCCCTTGCGCACGGTGATGCCGGCGCGCTGCACATGGTCGTGGTCATCCGGCAACAGGTCTTCAGGTCGCATCGCGGCGCACTCCAACGGGGGGACGGCCAGTATCGAACCACCGCGGCGGCGGTTCTGTCGTATAACTGCCAACAGATATGGAAGATCCGACACACTCCGCCCTGCTCGACCCTGCGATGGCCGATGACCCCGCCGGCCCGGTGCTGTTCGCTACCCGCAGCGTCCCGCGTGGCGGCAAGGCCGGTCCACGGCGCACACCGCGCCACCAGCATGCGCGCGGGCAACTGCTGGGCGCCGACAGCGGCCTGATGCAGATCGACGTGGGGGCTACGCACTGGCTGTTGCCAGCCGGCCACCTGGCCTGGATTCCGCCTGACCTGCCGCACGCGTTGCTGGCGCCACAGGGCTTTGTGGGGTGGAGCCTGTATTTCAACGCCGCCGCGAGCGCGCTGCTGCCCCACCAGCCCCGAATCCTGGCACCGGGGCCGCTGCTGCAGGCCGCCATCGCGCGCGCGCAACAGTGGCCGCCCGGTCCGTTGGGCGCTGCCCAGCGACGTCTTGCAGGGGTGATCGTGGATGAGATCGCCACCCACCCGGCGTTGCCGCTGGCCATGGCACACCCGCAGGATCGACGGCTCCGACGTGTGGCCAGCGCGTTCGCCGCCCATCCCGAGGACAACCGCAGCGTCGAGCACTGGGCCGCGCTCGCCGGCCTGTCCAGCCGTACGCTCACCCGCCAATGGCAGCGCGACACCGGCATGGGGCTGTCGCGTTGGCGGCAACGGCTACGGGTGCTGCATGCGCTGCCCCGGCTGGCGGCAGGTGACACGGTCACGGCGACCGCGCTGGCACTGGGGTATGAGACCACCAGCGCGTTCATCGCGGTATTCAAACGCGAACTGGGCGATACACCGGCGCGGTACGCGCGGGATGCACGCGGATGAGAGCAGCCGCCGAGGGGACAGCCACGCATGGCGTGGCTCTACCTTGTGGGGAGCGAAGCAGAAAGGGGGCGATGGTGCACTCGCCATCGCCCCGGTGTGCTCAACCCGAAATCGCCAACCGCTCCTGGTGGTAACGGCGCACCGCCGCATACCACAGCACCGCGGCAAGGCCGAAGCCGGCGGCCAGGTAGACGGCCCACATCTGCATGCTGATCGCCTCGTGGCGGATGATCTTCAGCAGCATCTGGTTCTGCGCCAGGAACGGCACCGCGAACTGCCACAGCTCGCTCTTCAGCGGATACACCATCAGCGCGTAGCCGGGCAGCATCGGCAGCAGCATCAGCCAGGTCATGTGGCTCTGGGCTTCTTTCATGCTCTTGGCCGCCGCCGACAGGAAGGTCAGCAGCGAGGTGCCGATGAACAGCATTGGCAGCATGATCAGCAGCATCTGCGCCATCGGCAGGAAGCCCATGTTGAGTTGCCGCCCGGCCCCGCTGCTGGACAGCTGCGCACTCAGCTTGAACGCAAGCAGGGTGAGCAGCAGCGACGCCATGCCGACCACGCAGGCGGCGACGATCTTGCCGCTGACGATCGCGCTGCGCGACGCCGGGGTGGCCAGCAACGGCTCCAGCGACTGGCGCTCACGCTCACCGGCGGTAGTGTCCATCACCAGGTAGGCACCGCCCAGGAACGAGGTGATGGTGAGCAGCACCGGCAGCAGGAACGACAGCACCTGGCCACGTTTGGCTTCGGCCGTGGCCAGGTCCTGGGTGGCCAGATCCAGCGGCCGCGCGACCTGGGCATCCACGCCACGGGCAAGCAGGCGCAGTGCGCCCACCTGCTGGTTGTAGCCGGCCAATGCGGTCTGCAGGCGCATGCTGGGGATGTCGGCGGCGCGGCGGGTGCTGTCCTTGACGATCTCCACCAGTGCCGGGCGGCCTTCGGCCCAGTCCTTGCCGAAGTCCGGGCTGATCCGCAGCGCGACGTCGATCTGCTGGTCGCGGATGGCGGCGGTCAGGTCCTTGGGCGCATCCACCGCATTGAGCCCCTGCGCGGCCAGGAAACGCACCAGGTTGGGGGCGTTCTCGCGGCCGATGGTGGCGATGTCCAGCGGTTTGTCGATCTGGGTCTTGACCCGGCTTTCGGCCAGCTTGCCCATGCCCAGGATCAGGATGGGGTATAGCAGCGGGCCCAGCAGCAGGGTCAGCGCGAGCGTGCGACGGTCGCGGGAAAGATCGCGCAGTTCCTTGCGCATCACGGTCAACAACGTGCTCAACGAACTCATGCGTGCAATCCTTCTTCCGAACCGATCACCTTGACGAAGGCATCTTCCAGGTTGTCTTCCCCGGTCTGTGCACGCAGCTCATCGGCGCTGCCGGCCGCCATGACCGTGCCGTGGGCAATGATCACGATGCGATCGCACAGCGCGGCCACCTCCTGCATGATGTGGCTGGAAAAGATCACGCAGCGACCTTCGTCGCGCAGGCCACGCAGGAAGCCACGCAGCGCGCGCGTGGTCATCACGTCCAGGCCGTTGGTGGGTTCATCCAGGATCACGTTGCGCGGGTCGTGCACCAGCGCGCGGGCGATGGCGGTCTTGGTCCGCTGGCCCTGCGAGAAGCCGTCGGTCTGGCGGTCCAGGATGTCCTCCATGTCCAGCGCCTGCGACAGCACCTGGGTACGTTCGCGGATCTGCGCGGCGCTCATGCCGTGCAGCTGGCCGAAGTAGGCGATGTTCTCGCGGGCGGTCAGGCGCTTGTATACGCCGCGCGCGTCGGGCAGCACGCCCAGCCGGCGGCGTACCGCGACCGCATCGCTGGCCGCGTCGATGCCGTCCACCAGCACCTTGCCCTGATCCGGCGTCATCAGCGTGTACAGCATGCGCATGGTGGTGGTCTTGCCGGCGCCGTTGGGGCCGAGCAGGCCGGTGATCTGGCCGTCTTCGGCCTGGAAGCCGACGTTCTCCACCGCCTTGATCAGGCCGGTCTTGGTCTTGAAGGCTTTATGCAGATTCTCGGCGACGATCATGGTGCCCATCCGTTGAACGAGGTGAAGGCCGGCACCGGGCTCAGCGAGTCCAGGCAGGTGGCGTCAAGCGATTTGGCGTCTGCCTTGTCCATGAACTGGCCCAGCAGGCGCGGCATGCAGCCGGCGTTGAGGGTGCCGTGGCCCTGGCCCTTGGCGATCAGGTGACGGCCATTGGGCAGGGTCTTGAGCACCTGCTCGGCGTAGCGCGGCGGGGTGACCGGATCGAACTGGCCCGACAGCAGCAGCACCGGCAGATCGCTCTTCAATGGCGCGGTGAAATCCTTCGGGCGCGTGCCGACCTTCCAGCCCGGGCAGGCGGCGAAGAACATGCGCGCCACTTCGGGGCCAAGCAGGCGATCGCTGGCTGCCGGCTCCTGGTAGCGGTCGGCATCCTCGGCGCAGATGACCGACCACTGCATGCCACGATTCATCTGCACGCCCAGGCTGCGGCCGGCCATCCTGCTCAGCGACATCAGCGGGGCGTAGCGCGCATGCGCGGCCTCGTCGAGCACCACCGGCAGCAGCGAGGACAGCTCGGGCATGTAGGAGAACATGAACGCCAGGCCGGTGACCGAGTCGGACGTCAGCACATCGCGCTTGGTCTCGGCGGTGCCCGGGTCGCGGTATTCCACCTCGACCGGTGCCTTGGCCAGCGTGGCCATCACATTCTTGAGCTGGGTACGCGTATCGACTGGAAAGCGCTTGGCGCAGACCGGATCCTTGCGGCACTGCTCGGCCTGCAGGTCGATGGCGGCCTCGAAGGTGTCGGCGAAATCACCGCCCACCACCACGTCGTTCGGGGCCACCCCGTCGATCACCACCGCACGCGTGTGCTGCGGGTAGTGCGCGGCGTACTGCTGGGCCACGCGGGTGCCGTACGAGCCGCCGATCAGGTTGATCTTGTCCACGCCCAGCGCCGCACGCACGGTGTCGATGTCGGCGATGGCCTGGGTCGTGGTGTAGAAGCGGGTGTCGGCGCGGCTGGCCAGCGACGCGGCGCACTGGGCGGCGAACTCGGCAATGGCCTGCGTGGTCGGGGCGATGCTGTCGTCCAGCGCCATTTCCTTGCCGTCCGCCCCCAGGCAGGTGAGCGGGTTGGATTTGCCGGTGCCGCGCTGGTCGACCAGGATGATGTCGCGTTGTTTGCGCACTTCGCGCAACGCCACGTTGATCACCGCCGCCACTTCGGTCGCCGCCTGGCCCGGCCCACCGGCCAGGAAGAACACCGGGTCGCCCTTGCCCTCGCCTTCGTTGCTGGTATCCAGCCAGGCGATGTTCAAGCCGATCTTGCGCCCATCCGGCGCGGCCGGGTTCTCGGCCACCTGCAGGGTGGCGCACTGCGCTTCCACGTTGTCGCTGGCCTGGGTGCTGGTCAGCGTGCACGGCTTGAACGTCAGGTGTCCGTACTGGCGTTGCGCCGCTTCCGGGGTGGCCTCCGGGGTGGCCTGGCAGGCGGCCAGCAGCAGCAAGGCTGCACCGGTCGCCAAGGGACGGCAGGAAACTCGCATGTTCGATCGCATCCTGGATTGAAGGGTCTCAGCATGCCATGACGAAGGGGCGCGCTGGATGTGACCCGTGCAGCGCCGGTGGTTTCGGACGGCCTGCGCCGACCGCGCTCAGGCAGGCAGTGGCACCGCGCTGACGGTGCGGTCGCGGCCGTCGGCCTTGGCCTGGTAGAGCGCCCGGTCGGCGGCGGCCAGCAAGGCCGCCAGGTCGTGCGCGCCGGTGCCCACGGCCAGCCCGATGCTGGTGGTGACCGCCACCGGCGTGTTGCCCACGTGTGCGGGGTGGGCCTGCAGGTGCGCACGAATGCTGTCCGCCTGTTGCCGGGCCCGGGCATGGTCGGTGCCCGGCAGCAGCACCACGAACTCTTCGCCGCCGTAGCGGCCCAGCAGTGACTGCTGGCTGGCCAGGCAACCGGACAGGACCGCGGCGAAGTGGTGCAGCACCTGGTCGCCTGCGATATGCCCCCAGCGGTCGTTGACCTGTTTGAAGTGGTCCACGTCCAGCAGCAGCAGGGCCAGCGGCTGCTGTTGCCGCTGGCACTGCAGCAGGCACGCCTGGCCATCGGCCAGCACCGCGCCGCGGTTGAGCAGGCCGGTCAGCCCGTCGGTGCGTGCCGCGTGGCGCAGGTCCACCAGCATCTTCTCCACCAGCAGCAGGACCAGCGCGAAGCAGCGGGCCAGCTCCAGGAAGATGCCCGCGAGGTAGGTCGCGAACATCGGCGCGCCGGCGCGGAAGATGTCCTGCCCCGCATCGGGCGCCACCGGCAGCCACAGCCGCACCAGGTACACCACCGCTTCGGCCGCGAAGATGGCCGCGGCCAGCCAACAGCTGGTGCGCTGCAGGGGCGGCGCGTGGCGCACGAGCATCCAGGCCATCCAGCTGTTGACCAGCACCGAGAACAGGCTGGCCACGTTGAGCCGGACGGCCAGGTTCGGGAAGGGCACCACGAACACGACGATGCCAGCCACGTATGCCACGGCCAGCAGGGTCGGCTGCCAGGCCGGCAGCGGGCGCTGCAGGTGGCGCGCCACGCCGTACAGCATCAGCACCGCCGACAGCGCCAGTACGGCATTGCCGAAGATCACCAATGGCACGACGGGCAGCTGGGCGCGCAGCGCCACCGAGGTCAGGCTGAGTGCCAGCAGCCACAGGCTGGCCGTCCACAGGCGCAGCGCCGGTTGCCCGCGCAGGACCAGCAACAGCAATGAGAAGCCCACTGCGATGCCCAGGCACAGCAGGTAGCCGAGCACGGCAACGGTGGGGAAATCCAGGGACATGCGGCCTCGCGCATCGGGAGCGCGCGCATCTTAGCGCGCGCCGCCGCTGCGCATGGCCCTCGCTGCTTCGCCACCGCGCCCCAGAATTCTGGGATGCGCTGCTCAGGCCCGGGTGGACGCCCATCCCAACGCGCATCAACTGCAACCTGTCCGATTAAGGATTCCCTGACAACGCCAGATACTCGGCCGGGCACGCCCCCTCGCCGCCGTCGCTGGCCACCCGGGTATGCCATCCATCCTTGCCCTGCGGAGGCATCATGACCCCTCGATATTCCCTTTCCCTGATCGCCCTGGCATTGGCCGTGGGCAGCGGCGCGGCCAGCGCGCCCGCGCACGCCCACGGCACCATGACCACGCCGGTCAGCCGCGTGTACGCCTGTTTCCTCGGCAATCCGGAAAATCCGACCCACCCGGCCTGCGCGGCCGCCAAGGCCATCGGTGGCGCGCAGGCGTTCTACGACTGGGCGGGCATCAACCAGGCCCACGCCAACGGCGACCACCAGGCCGTGGTGCCGGACGGCAAGCTATGCAGTGGCAACAACGCCACCTTCCGTGGCCTGGATGTGGACCGCAGCGACTGGCAGCGCACCCCGATCCAGGCCGATGCCAATGGCCGCTTCACGTTCGTGTTCAAGGCCTCGGCACCGCATGTGACGCGTGACTGGCAGTTCTTCGTCACCCGCGAAGGCTGGCAGCCGGGTACGCCGATGGGCTGGGGCGACCTGGAACAGTTCTGCGCGCTGGGCAACACGCCGCTCTCGCCCGATGGCACCTACAAGCTGGAGTGCCAGCTGCCCCGGCGCACCGGCCCGCATGTGATCTACAACACCTGGCAGCGGGCCGATTCGGCAGAGGCGTTCTACACCTGCATGGATGTGCGCTTCGAAGGCGACGGCGGCACGCCCCCACCCGGCTGGCAGGACGCCGGTCCGCTCACCGCGCGCGGTGAACTGCCGGTGGGCAGCGTGCTGTCGCTGCGGGTGTTCACCCACGCCGGGCAGGATGTGGAGACGGTGCAGGCTACGCTCGCCAGCGGCCAGACTGCCCCGGCGCAATGGCCACTGCAGCTGGCCCTGCAGGTCAATGCCCACGCCACCCATGCGCGGTTGGGGGTGATGCGCGATGGGGTGGTCACGCCGATCGCCTCGGCCACCGACAACCGCGTGTACCTCTCGGCCGGCCACCGGTTCCAGCTGGACGTGCAGACCCCGGAGGTGCCGCCGGAAGGCGACTACGATTTCGACTATCCCGCCGGTATCGGCAGCTACATTCCGGGCCAGACCGTGGTGAAGGGCAGCGATGGCCAGTTGTACGCGTGCCGGCCGTTCCCTGAAGGCGCCTGGTGCAACGTCAATGCCGAGCCCTATCGTCCCGGGACCGGTTCGGCCTGGCGCGACGCCTGGATTCCGTACTGAGCCCGGCACCGGGGGGTGCCGCTGGCGCCTCCCGGTCAGCGCAGCGGGCTTACTTGCTGCTGACGTACTTCTCGCGCCGCACCTGCGGGGTCGGCAGACCGGCGTCCTTCAACGCCTCGAAGGTGGCATCGACCATGTCCGGGTTGCCGCACAGGTAGGCGATGTCGGTGGCCGGGTTCGGGGCGAACTCGGCCAAGTGCTGCTGCACGTAGCCGTGGCGCACGTCCGGATGCGGGGTGTCGGGCAGCTGGCGCGACAGGCACGGTACGTAGCGGAAGCCCGGGTGGGCGGCCGCGAAGGCATAGAAGTCGTCGCTGTAGAGCAGCTCGGCGGGGGTGCGGGCACCCTGCAGCAGCACCACCTCGACCCCGCGCTCGGCCATGGCCGTGGCCAGCAGCGGCAGCATGGAGCGGTACGGGGTGACCCCGGTGCCGGTGGCGATCAGCAGGTAGCGGGCGTTGTGGTCGCCCGGCTGCAGGCAGAACCGGCCGAACGGGCCACTGGCGGTGACGTGGCCGCCGATGTCCAGGCCCTCGAACAGGGCCGTGGCGGCGCCGCCGGGGACGAAACTGACCGCGATATCGACCGCTTCACCCGCGCCCAGGGCGTGGTTGTGAATGGTGGCCAGCGAGTAACTGCGCTTGGTGGCGGTGCCGTCGGCGTACTCGAAATGGACCTGGATGAACTGGCCGGGCTGGAAATCCAGCGGCTGGCCGTCATCTCGCAGGAACTGGTAGTGGCCGACGGTCGGGGCCAGCATGCGCCGGTCGACCAGTTTGAGGGGGAATTGAACAGGCACGGCTTTTCGGGACAGTGTGTAGCCGGGGCAAGCCCTCGGGGTCTTCTATAATAGCCGCTCCCCGCCCCTATCCAGCGCCAGCCCATGGGCGCGAAGGCAAGAGCTTGGCTTCCCAGAACACTTCCGCGACCGGTACGGCCCCCGCCCTGCGGGTCCGTGACCTCCGTAAAACGTACGACAACGGCACCCAGGCCCTGAAGGGCGTCTCGCTGGACGTGGCCCCGGGCGACTTCTTCGCCCTGCTCGGCCCCAACGGCGCCGGCAAGTCGACCTTGATCGGCATCATCAGCTCGCTGGTGAACCTCAGCGAGGGCCAGGTCGAGGTCTTCGGCAGCGACCTGGTCCGCAACCGCAGCGCCACGATGCGCCTGATCGGCCTGGTACCGCAGGAGATCAACTTCAACCTGTTCGAAAAGCCCTTCGACATCCTGGTCAACTACGCCGGTTTCTATGGCGTGGCCCGTGCCGAGGCCGAGAAGATGGCCGAAGAGGAGCTCAAGCGCGCCCACCTGTGGGACAAGGCCCAGGTGATGAGCCGCACCCTGTCCGGCGGCATGAAGCGCCGGCTGATGATTGCCCGGGCCATGATGACCCGGCCGCGCCTGCTGATCCTGGACGAGCCCACCGCCGGGGTGGACATCGAGATCCGCCGCGACATGTGGCGGGTGCTGAAGGAGATCAATGCCGCTGGCACCACGATCATCCTGACCACCCATTACCTGGAAGAGGCCGAGCACCTGTGCCGCAACCTGGCCATCATCAACCACGGCCAGATCGTCACCCAGGGTCCGATGCGCGAGCTGCTGGCCAAGCTGGACGTGGAGGGCTTCCTGTTCGACATCGACGGCAGCCTGCCGGCCGAGCTGCCGGTGATCGAAGGCGCCACGCTGATCGCCATCGACGGGCACACGCTGGACGTGGACATGCCGCGTGCGATGGACCTCAACCGGGTGTTTGAAGCCTTGAACGCGGCCGGTATCCGGGTGCGTTCGATGCGGACCAAGAGCAACCGCCTGGAGGAGCTGTTCGTGCGCCTCACCGGCAACCAGGAGAATGCGGCATGAGCACCACCCCTACCCCGGTCCTGACCGACGGCCAGCGCAACCGGATCGCGTTGATGACGATCGTGCGCCGCGAAGTGGCGCGCATCCTGCGCATCTGGGGCCAGACCCTGGTGCCGCCGGCGATCACCATGACGCTGTACTTCCTGATCTTCGGCGGCCTGATCGGTTCGCGCGTGGGCGAGATGGGTGGCTACAGCTACATGCAGTTCATCGTGCCGGGCCTGGTGATGATGAGCGTGATCCAGAACAGTTACGGCAACATCAGTTCGTCGTTCTTCGGGGCCAAGTTCGGCCGCCACGTGGAAGAGCTGCTGGTGAGCCCGATGCCGAACTGGGTGATCCTGTGGGGCTATGTGTCCGGTGCGGTGCTGCGTGGCCTGATGGTCGGCGTGATCGTGCTCATCATCGCCATGTTCTTCACCCCGGTGCGCATTCCGCACCCGCTGGTGACGCTGACCACGGTGCTGCTGGGCGCGACGATCTTCTCGCTGGCCGGCTTCATCAACGCGGTGTACGCGAAGAAGTTCGATGACGTGGCGATCGTGCCGACCTTCATCCTGACCCCGCTGACTTACCTGGGCGGCGTGTTCTACTCGGTGAAGCTGCTGCCGACGTGGGCGGAGGCGGCGACGCACGCGAATCCGATTTTCTACATGGTCAATGCGTTCCGCTATGGGCTGCTGGGGACGAGCGATGTGCCGCTGTGGGTGGCGTATGCGCTGATGATCGGGTTTGTGGTCGCATTGACCGCGCTGGCGCTGTGGCTGTTGAAGCGGGGCGTGGGGATGCGGAGCTGAGTGGTGTTTTGCCGGGCCTGCGGCCCGGCGGCCCGCTTTACTGCCACTGCCAGAGCTGGAGCAACTGCAACAGCAACTGCGGCTCTGGGTTGAAATGGGGGCAGGCGGGGTGTGTGAGTCCGCGGGGGACGCCGCGAGTACGTCCCTGTAGGCTCGGTCGCGCCATCCATGGCGCTCACGCCCCCGCAAACTCACACACCCCGCCTTCGATAGTTTCCCGGTGACGGCTGTGGGATTACGGTAGTGCCGGCCGCTGGCCGGCAACCGCGCGGCAACGATTACTGTGGAGCCGGGCATTTGCCCGGCTCTTTTCGTTTGCGGTTGGATGGACTTTGAAATTGTGGGAGAGAAATTCGGGGGTGACGGGTGGTCCTCTTCGCTGCGCGCGAGACTCTTCGTCTTTTGAAAGAAATGGATAGGGTTGTACTGCGTGTTTGTCGCCGTGCTCGGAATCCATCGGTCCTGCTCACGCTCCCCCCTCCACCAGCCGCCACATAGCGCCCTGCGGGTGTTGAAAAACTCCGGCACAATCGTGGGGTGAATCCCCCAACTGCAGTGAGCGTGCGATGCGTATCCTGATCCTCGGCGCCGGTGGTACCGGTGGTTATTTTGGTGGCCGGCTGGCCCAGGCCGGTGTGGATGTGACCTTCCTGGTGCGCCCGGCGCGCGCGGCGCAGCTGGCGGCCGAGGGGCTGGTGATCCGGAGTCCGGTTGGCGATGCGACGTTCCCGGTACAGCACGTCATCGCCGAGGCGCTGCCCGCGCTGGCGGCGGCCGAGCCGTTCGATCTGGTGATTCTGAGCTGCAAGGCGTACGACCTGGACAGTTCGATCGAGGCGATTGCCCCGGCAATGGGACCGCGTACGACGCTGTTGCCGATCCTCAATGGGCTGCACCACTACGCGGCACTGGATGCGCGTTTCGGGCGCGATGCGGTGCTGGGCGGGCTGTGTTTCATCAGCGCGACCAAGGCCGCCGATGGTGCGGTGCTGCACCTGGCGCCGGCGGCCAAGCTGACCTTCGGCGAGCGCGATGGCACCGGCAGCAGCGCGCGGGTGTTGGCGCTGGCGGCCGCGTGCGTGCAGGCGAACGTGGACTATGTGGCCAGCGATGCGATCGGGCAGGAGCAGTGGATCAAATACACGTTCCTGACCACGCTGGCGGCCTCCACCTGCCTGTTGCGCGCCGATGTGGGCACGATCGTGGCCACCGACGACGGGGCGGCGATCGTGCGTGGGCTGTATGACGAATGCCTGGCGGTGGCCGATGCGGCGGGCGAGCCGATTCCGGCCAAGGCGCGCGAGCTCGCGCTGACGGCTACCACCCAGGCCGACTCGGGCTTGAAGGCGTCCATGCTGCGCGACCTGGAAGCGGGCCAGCAGGTGGAGGCCGAGCAGATCGTGGGCGACATGCTGGCGCGCGCACGCGCCGCCGGGCAGACGGCACCGCTGCTGGCGGTGGCCTACAGCCACCTGCAGGCCTACCAGCGCCAGCGCGGCGCCTGAGCATGGACACCGCTGCGCCGGCGCACGTGCTGGTGCTGGGCATGGGCTACAGCGGGCGGCACCTGGCCGCCCTGCTCCAGGCCCAGGGCATCGCGTGCAGCGGCACCGTGCGCGACCCGGGCACGGCCCCCGATGACGCGCTGACGCGGTATCAGCTGGCCGAGGGCGTGCCGGTCGATGACGGGCTGCGTGCGGCACTCCGGCGCGCGGAGGCGATTGTGTGCAGCGTGCCCCCGGAGGATACGGGCGACCCGGCACTGCGCCTGCTCGCCGAGGCACTGCACGACAGCCCGGCGCTGCGCTGGGTGGGCTACCTGTCCTCAACGGCGGTCTATGCCGACCGTGACGGAGGCTGGGTCGACGAACGGTCCAGCGCCGATGCGGACGGCGACACCGCGCTGCGACGGCTACGCGCCGAGCAGCAGTGGCGCGCGTTCGCGCAGGCACGTGGTCTCGCCTCGGCGGTGTTCCGCCTGCCCGCCCTGTACGGTCGCGGGCGCAACGCGCTGGTGCAGCTGGCGCAGGGCAAGGCCCGGCACGTGATCCGGCCCGGACTGGTATTCAATCGACTGCATGTGGAGGACCTGTCCGCTGCGGTGCTGGCGGCGATGCGGCGTCCGCAGGGCCACGCGCTGTATCTGCCGGCCGACGACGCGCCCGCCCCGCCGCAGGACGTACTGGCGCATGCCGCGCTGCTGAGTGGCCTGCCGCTGCCCGCCGCACAGGCCTGGGATGATCCAGCCGTCCCCGCCTCGCTGCGCCGTTTCTACGCCAGCAACAAACGCATCGACAGCCGCGGCACGCGCGCGGCCCTGGAGTGGCAGCCCCGCTTTGCGACCTATCGCGACGGTCTGGCCGACGCCTGGGCCAACGGCGACGGCCGGTAGCCCACGACCGTTGGTCGTGGGGATGTATCAGGCCACCTCGGGCAACCGGAAGAACGCACGCGTGGCCGCCGTCGCGTTGGCGGCGGTGGTGTCCACGTCTTCGCCCCGATCGCGCGCCAACTCCTCGACGATATGCGACAGGAACATCGGCTCGTTGCGGCGCTCCTTGGGCATCGGCTTGAGCGAGCGCGGCAGCAGGTACGGCGCGTCGGTTTCGATCATCAGGCGGTTGGCCGGGATGTGTTTCACCAGCTCGCGCAGGTGCCCGCCGCGGCGTTCGTCGCACAACCAGCCGGTGATGCCGATGTACCAGTCCTGGTCCAGGTAGTCGAACAGTTCCTGGCGCTCGCCGGTGAAGCAGTGCACCACCGCCGCGCCCAGTCGGCCGTCGAAGTTCTTCATCTGCGCCATGAAATCGGCGTGCGCATCGCGCTGGTGCAGGAACAGCGGCTTGCGCGCCCCATCGGCAGCCACCACGTCGGCCGCCAGCTGCAGCTGGCGCTCGAAAGCGCGGTGCTGGGCCGGGCGCGGGGCGAAGTCACGGAAGTAATCCAGCCCGCACTCGCCCACCGCCACCACCTCGGCGTGCGCATGCAGCGCGCGCATCTCGGCATCGCATTCGTCGGTGTACTCCACCGCGTGGTGCGGGTGCACCCCGGCGGTGGCATACAGGACGCCCGGATGCTGGCGTGCCAGCTCCAGCGCCATGGGCGAATGCTCGCGGCTGGCGCCGGTGATGATCATCTGTGCCACCCCCGCCTCGTGGGCACGCGCCAGCACGGCGTCGCGGTCGCGGTCGAAGGAGTCGTGGGTGAGGTTGGCGCCGATATCGATCAGTTGCATGGGGAGCTACAAGGCAGGTAACCCGGCCATTGTAGCCCGCGGCCCGGCAGGTACCCGTGGCCTGGGCTACTGCACCGGCGGGTGGCCGGGCGCCTGCACCTGCCACACGCCCGCCAGCAACTGCAGGCGGAGCGTGCGATGTTCACTGCCCTGGGTAAGGGTGACCTCAAGCACCTGTGGGTCATCGCTGGCCGTGGACAGCGCGATCACCCCCGGCTGCAGGGGCATCACCACCCGGCCCTGCTCGGTATACAGGGCCGAGCGGGCATCTTGAGTTACCACGAACAGCGACTGCCCTGCCTCGCTGTCGTCCACCTGGTGGATCCGTTCAAACTGCACTGGAATCGGACAGTGGCCGCTGGCGAAGTTGCACAGGCCCTGCCTGCCGTCTTCTGACACCAGATACATGACGCTGCCGTAGGCGATCCTGCTGGCGGTGTCGAACCGGGGCGGGAACAAGGTGTTGCCTGCAGCGTCCAGCACTCCAAGCCGTTCATCACGTTCTACCTGGAAGATAAGCTGGTTGCGCCGCCCACGCGCGGTGTCGGCCAGGTCCAGTGTGATGCCGTCCCACCGCGCAGGGAGGATGACAACGCCCTGCGCGTCCATCACACCCACGCGGCGCGCGTCCCAGCGCTCGCCTTCAACGAACCGCTTCCAGCCGCGGTGCGCACTTTCCAACGGCTCGATCAGCAGGAATAGCGACGGCAGCACCTGCCGGCCCTGCGCGTCGATCAGGCCCTGACCCGTACGGGTGCTTACCACGGCAGTGTCGCCCTGGGGCGCGATGGCGTCGTAGCGGCCAGCCGGCACCCATGCCTTGCCCGTGGAATCGAACATGCCCTGCGCACCCACGATACGCATGCCCTCCTCCCACACCCGCCAATCGCTGGCGGGCGGGATGCCGGCAATGGCCGCGCCCTGCCGATCCAGCACCTGCCACGCGCTATCGGGCTCGTGCTTGACCATCAGCATTCCCGCGCCCACAAGGATCTCGGCCTGCGCCTGCGGCACCACCCAGCGGCGCGTGGCCGGGTCGAACGCGCCGCTGCGGCCATCCCGTTCGATCACCCACGGCGTCTGGGTCACCCACACGCCGGTGATACGCGCATTCTCCATCGGCACCACGGTGCGCCCCTCCATATCGACCAGACCGCAGCGCTCGTTGGCGTCGTGGCACACCTCGAACAACTGTGAGTCGGGCAGATGCTCCACGCGGGCGTATTCGGGCGCCAGCAGGATATGTCCGTCCGCACGCAGCACCCCCCACTGCGACTGGCGCAGCAGCAGGGCGTAGCGCGCATTGGGGAAGAAACCCTCCAGCCCACCCACGACCACGTGGCCTTGGGCATCCAGCACCTGCAGTGTTTCGCCGTTCTTTTCCAGCGTGAAACCGGCCGACCACGGCGCGGGCGCGGCGGTGCGGGCAGGTGCATCCGCGTGGGCACCGGCAATGGCGACGAACAGCGCCAGTGCGGCGACGATGGCGTGGGTGAACGGTGACATGTGGCATCCCTGCAAACAGTCCGCGCATGAGAGCACAGCTGCCCACGCACGCCAAACATCCCTGCCAGCGAGCCCGTATCCTTGCGCCATGACTGCCCCGATTTTTCCAATCTCCCCGCTGCTGCCGCAGATCCTCGACCACCTGGCCGGGCACGCACGCCTGGTGCTGGAAGCGCCGCCGGGCGCCGGCAAGACCACCCAGGTGCCATTGGCCCTGCTCGACGCGCCGTGGCTGCAAGGCCGCAGGATCATCATGCTGGAACCGCGCCGGGTGGCCGCGCGCAGCGCTGCGCAGTTCATGGCGCGGCAGCTGGGCGAAGCGGTGGGCGACACCGTCGGCTACCGCATCCGTTTCGAGAACAAGGTGTCGGCCCGCACCCGCGTCGAAGTGGTCACCGAAGGCATCCTGACCCGGATGCTGCAGGACGACCCGATGCTCGACGGCGTGGGCGCGCTGCTGTTCGATGAGTTCCACGAACGCCACCTGGCCGCCGATCTCGGCCTTGCACTGGCGCTGGACGTGCAGGCGCAGCTGCGCGAGGACCTGCGCATCGTGGTGATGTCGGCCACGCTGGATGGCGAGCGGCTGGCGCAGTTTCTCGACGCGCCCCGGCTGAGCAGCGAGGGCCGCAGCTTTCCGGTGGCGATCAGCCATTTCCCCGCCCGTCGCGAAGAATCGCTGGAAGCCCAGGCGCGGCGCGCGGTGGAACAGGCGCTGGCCGAGCATCCCGGCGATGTACTGGTGTTCCTGCCGGGCCAGCGCGAGATTGCGCGCACCCAGGCCGCGCTGGAGCAGGCGGTGCCGGCCACGGTCCAAGTGCTGCCGCTGCACGGCGAGCTGCCGGTGGAGCAGCAATCGCGCGTGCTGCAACCCGACCCGCAGGGCCAGCGCCGCGTGGTGCTGGCCACCAACGTGGCCGAATCCTCGGTCACGTTGCCGGGGGTGCGCGTGGTGATCGATGCCGGGTTGGCGCGCGAGCCGCGTTACGACCCCAACAGCGGCTTCGCACGGCTGGACGTGGTGAGCATCGCGCAGGCGTCGGCCGACCAGCGCGCCGGGCGTGCCGGGCGTGTGGCCGATGGCTGGGCGTGGCGGCTGTGGCCGCAGTCGCAGCGGCTGGAGGCCCAGCGCCGGCCGGAGATGGCGCAGGTGGAATTGACGTCGCTGGCATTGGAACTGGCCGCGTGGGGCAGCGATGACCTGCGCTTCGTCGACCCGCCACCGGTGGGCGCACTGGCCGCCGCGCGCGAGCTGCTGCAGCGGCTGGGTGCGATGAGCGACAGCGGCGGGCTGACCGCGCTGGGCCGGCGCATGCTCACCCTGGGCACCCACCCGCGGCTGGCGGCGATGCTGCTGGCCGCCCACGGCGGCAGCGAGCAGGCGCTGGCGTGCGACCTGGCCGCGCTGGTGGAAGCACGCGACCCGCTGCGCCACGGCGGCGACGCACTGGCCGCGCGGTGGCGCGCCTTGGCCGCGTTCCGCCAGGGGCGCGCGCCGCACGATGCCAACCGCGGTGGGCTGGCCACCATCGATGCCGCCAGCACGCAGTGGCGACGACGCCTGCGCTGTGACGCCGCACCGCCCACGTCGGTGGAGGCACACCAGCTTGGCGACCTGCTGGCCCACGCCTTCCCCGACCGCATCGCCGCGCGCCACCCCACCGATCCGCTGCGCTACCTGCTGGCCAACGGGCGCAGTGCGCGCCTGTTCGATCCCAGTGATCTGCGTGGGGAACCGTGGCTGGTGGCGGTGGAACTGCGCTATGAGGCGCGTGATGCGTTGCTGCTGCGCGCCGCGCCGGTCGATGAAAACCGGCTGCGCCGCGATTTCCCCACCCGCTTCACCCAGCAGGACGTGGTGCGCTGGGACGGCGACAAGCGTGCGCTGGTAGCGCGCCGCGAAACCCGTTTCGACCGCATCGTGCTGGACAGCCGCTCGGCCGGGCGCGTGGATCCGGCGCATGCCGCGCGGGCGCTGACCGAGGCCGTGGCCGAGCTGGGCATCGACGCGCTGCCGTGGACCGACGGCCTGCGCCAATGGCAGGCACGGGCGCTGGCGCTGCGTGCATGGATGCCCGAGCTGGACCTGCCGGACGTGTCCGATGCAGCGCTGATGGCGACGCTGCCACAGTGGCTGACGCCCGCGTTCACCGGCAAGACGCGGCTGGATGCGCTGGACGAAGCCAGCCTGGGCGAGGCCCTGAAGTCGCCGCTGCCGTGGGCGCAGCGGCAGCTGATCGATCGGCACGCGCCGGTGCGCATGGCGGTGCCGTCGGGCATGGAGCGGCCGATTCACTACGCGGTGGACGCCGATGGCGTGTCCCCGCAGGGGCCGGTGCTGGCGGTGAAGCTGCAGGAACTGTTCGGGCTGGCCGACACCCCGCGCATCGCCGATGGCCGCGTGCCGCTCACCCTGCACCTGCTCTCGCCCGGCGGCCGCCCCCTGCAGGTCACCCAGGACCTGCGCAACTTCTGGGCCAACACCTACGCCGAGGTCAAGAAGGAGATGAAGGGCCGCTATCCCAGGCACCCGTGGCCGGACGACCCGTGGACGGCGACCGCCACGCACCGGGCCAAGCCGCGCGGGACGTAACGCGGCTGTCGCATTCATGGCTGCCGGCTGACCGCGTCATCGCGCCGCACTGCAACGGCGCGGGCAAGCCGCTACAGTCGTGATCCGGCCGTGGCAGGTGGCTAACACGCCCTACACGGCCCGCGCGCCACACTGGATCAGAACCGAGGCAAAGGAACCCCCATGAGCAGACTGACTGTGATTACCGACCGCGCCCTTGAGCGCGCCCTGGACCTGGCAAGCAGCGCGGGTGACGGCCTGAAGCATGCCGGTGGCAGCCTGCGTCACCTTGGCCCGCAGGCCACGGACTGGATCAAGACCGGTGCCGCGCTGGGCGCGGTGAAGACCGGCAGCAAGGTGGCCGCAAAGGTGGTCCGCCGCAATCCGGCCGTGACCATCGCCGCCGCTGCGGTGGGCGTGGGCCTGCTGGGCTACGCGCTGTACCGCAAGCAGCAGAAGAAGAAGCTGGCCAATGGTGGCGTGGTGGACGGCCAGGCGCAGCGCATCAGCGCCCGCAACCGCCGCACCAGCACCGTGGTCGATGAGCACAGCGATATCGGCAGCGACGCCTGATCTGCTGAGGCGTTACCGCAGGTGTATCGAAGCCGCCGGCCTTGTCCGGCGGTTTTTTTTTGGTGGTTCTGCCGCCTGCGTGGCGAGCATGCGTACCAACCAACCCTTGGTACCTACCGCGATACGTGTCGTCCGACATTGCGTGCAGCCACCCATGGGGTGGCTCTACCCGGGGTGGGATGCGTGCGGGCGATCGGGGTCGGTATCTCGGGCAGCCAGTCTTGCGCGGTGTTATCCGATCTGGCGCCACTGGCCCGGTTGCAGGTCGCCCAGCGCGTGCGGGCCCATGGAGGCGCGCACCAGGCGCAGCGTGGGCAGTCCCACGGCCGCGGTCATCCGCCGTACCTGGCGGTTGCGGCCTTCGCGCAGGGTGACGGCCAGCCAGCTGTCGGGCACGGTCTTGCGGAAGCGCACCGGTGGGTCACGCGCCCATAGCGCGGGTGCGGGGTCGAGGCGTTCGATCTTGGCCGGCAGGGTCGGGCCGTCGTTGAGCTGCACGCCATCACGCAGGGCCTGCAGCTGCGCGTCGCTGGGCGTGCCTTCCACCTGCACCCAGTAGGTCTTGTCGGCCTTGTGGCGCGGGTCGGTGAGGGTGTGCGCCAGGCCACCGTCATCGGTGAGCAGCAGCAGGCCTTCGCTGTCGTAGTCCAGCCGCCCGGCCGCATACACCGCTGGCGGCAGCCCGAAGCCGGCCAGCGTCGCGCGCGGCGGCTGGCTGCGGTCGGTGAACTGGCACAGCACGTTGAAGGGTTTGTTGAAGGCGATCAGCATGGTGGAAACAACAGCGGGGGACGGGCGATTGTCCCATCCCCCGCTTGTCTGTGATGCATGGCGACCCGCAACGGGCGCTGTGGGTCAGGGCTTCACGAAGCGCAGGGTCATGCGGTCGCTTTCGCCGATGGCCTGGTATTTCGCATCGTCGGCCTTGTCGTGCTGGTTGGTCGGCGGCAGGGTCCACACCCCGTTCGGGTGGTCCTTGGTGTCGCGCGAGTTGGCGTTGATCTCGCTGCTGCCGGCCAGCCTGAAGCCGGCGGCTTCAGCCATCGCGATCACCTGCTTCTGGCCCACGTACCCGCTCTTGTCATCGGCCGGCACATCGGCCTTGGCGCGGTGTTCGACCACACCCAGCACGCCACCGGGCTTGAGCACCTTGTAGAAGCCCTGGAACATGCCCTCGGCCTGGTTGGCGCTGCGCCAGTTGTGCACGTTGCGGAATGTCAGCACCACGTCGGCCGAGTTGTCCGCACCGAACTGCGGCGCGGTCGGGTTGTAGGCCACCACCTGGGTCTTGCCGTACAGCGCGGCGTTGTCGGCGAATTTCTTCTGCAGGCTGTCGCGGCTGCGCTGCTGGTAGTCGCGGCCGCGGCCTTCGGGCACCGCCATCGGATCGACCACCGCGGCGACATAGCTGCCCTTGTCGCGCAGCAGCGGGCCCAGGATTTCCGAGTACCAGCCGCCGCCCGGGGTGATCTCGATGACGGTCTTGCCCGGTGCCACGCCGAAGAACGACAGCGTCTGTGCCGGATGCCGCCACGCATCGCGCTTGACGTTGGCCGGATCGCGCCAGTCGCCCTGCACCGCCGTCTGAACCGCCGGGGTGATCGCGATCTGTGCATTGGGGCCGGCCGGCTTGGTGGCCAGGGCCGGGGCGGAGAGCAGCAGCGTGGACAAGGTGAACAGGCAGGCAGTGGTCAGCGAGCGGGTTTTCATCGGCGTCTTCCGGTGGCGGGATGCGGCGAGACTAGCAGCCGCGATGCGCAAGGTGTTCACAAAACGTTAGTGCGATGCAGCACGGCGGAACACTGTTTTGTGGCAGCCGCCGCAGCGCTGTCATGGCCGCGGAACTATGCTGATGCATTGGATTTCCACAGGAGCACCTCTCCCATGACTGCATCGCGCGAACTCGGCCGCTCCGGCCTGACTGTGCAACCCATTGCCTTCGGCGGCAACGTCTTCGGCTGGAGCGCCGACGAGAAAACCTCGTTCGCGCTGCTGGATGCCTTCGTCGACGCCGGCTTCAACCTGGTGGATACCGCCGATGCGTATTCGGCCTGGGTGCCGGGCAACAGCGGCGGCGAATCGGAAACCATCCTGGGCCGCTGGTTCAAGCACAGCGGCAAGCGCGACAAGGTGGTGCTGGCCACCAAGGTCGCCAAGTGGGCCGAGCGCCCGGGCCTGTCGGCCGACAACATCGCGGCAGCGGTGGAAGATTCACTGCGCCGCCTGCAGACCGACGTGATCGATCTGTACCAGGCCCACGAAGACGACGAATCCACGCCGCTGGAAACCACCCTGGCCGCGTTCGGCCGCCTGATCGAACAGGGCAAGGTGCGCGCCATCGGCGCGTCCAACTACAGCGCCAGCCGCCTGCGCGATGCCCTTGCGGTGTCGGCGGACTACGCGCTGCCGCGGTACGAAACGTTGCAGCCGGAGTACAACCTGTACGACCGCGCCGGTTACGAGGCGGAACTGGAACCGCTGGTACGCGACCAGGGCATCGGCGTGATCAGCTACTACTCGCTGGCCAGCGGCTTCCTGAGCGGCAAGTACCGCAGCGCCGCCGATGCGGACAAGAGCAGCGCGCGCGGCAAGAGCGTGGTGGACAAGTACCTCAACCCGCGCGGCCTGCGCATCCTGACCGCGCTGGACGACATCGCCAGCGCGCACGGTGCCAGTGCGTCGCAGGTCGCTCTGGCCTGGCTGATCGCGCGGCCCGGCATTACCGCGCCGATCGTCAGCGCCACTAGTGTTGCGCAGCTGAAGGATGTGCTGGCGGCCGCGCAGGTGGCGCTGTCGGCCGAGGATGTGGCGCAGCTGGATGCGGCCAGCGCCGAGCAGGGCTGAGCCCGCTGGCCCACGTGTCGAACACGCAGCCGCCGCGAGGCGGCTGCGTCGTTTCCGTCATTCCCGCATGCATGGGTGGGATGCAACACCCGACGTCGCATTCGGCCGACATAATGTACGGATTCCATATTCCGCTTGCAGCTTGAAACAAACCCGGGTAATGTTCGCGCCCATCGCCGCAGCCTGCGGCACCCTTTCCACCCAACCGAGCCCGTCATGCCCCTTCGTTTCTCCGCCATCGCCAACCGACTGCACCGCGCGACCACCGCGCTGCGTCCGTGCGACGTTGCGGGCAAGGCCGACGCGCTGACCATCGACTGATCTTCCCGCACGGAGATCGGTCACCGATCTCCGAGGCACGCCAACGCCCTCGGATGCTGCATCCGGGGGCGTTTTCGTTTGCGTTGGCGTCGCCCACCTTTCGATCACATGACGTGATCTTCCATCGTCCACACCCGGGCAAGGAGTGCCTGACCACACGGACGTGTTGCCAAGAGGCGCGAAAGCGCTGTGCCCAGGTGTGGGGCACGGGCAGCGGGAGATGATGTCTTTTTTATTATCCGTGCCGGTTTACCCGGCACTGCCTGGCCCGTGTCCAGCGATTATCTGGCGCCGCCACTCAATGGAATGAATGACCATGAACATAGCATCCACGTTCGAATTTCTGCACGCCGAAGGCACCACCCCCATCAAGGGGTGGGTACGCGGCGTGCCCGTGGACGAACTGGCCCAGGCGCAGTTGCGCAACATCGCCGCGGTGCCGTTCGTCGGCCCTTGGGTGGCGGTGATGCCGGACGTGCACGTAGGCAAAGGGGCCACCGTGGGCTCGGTGATTCCCACCCGCGGCGCGATCATTCCGGCCGCGGTCGGTGTCGACATCGGCTGCGGCATGGCGGCGGTACGCACCACGCTGCGCGCCGAGGACCTGCCCGACAACCTGGCCCGGCTGCGCAGCGACATCGAGCGCAGCGTGCCGGTCGGCAATGGCCGCGGCGGCGAACACCGGCAGCTGCCGGACAGCATCCACAGCCGGATCGTGCGTTCCGGGCTGGTCGAGCGGCTGGATGCCATCAAGCAGCGGCACCGGCGCGTGCGCACCGACAAGCTGGCCTGCCAGATCGGCACGCTCGGCGGCGGCAACCACTTCATCGAGATCTGCCTGGATGAAACCGGGGCGGTGTGGGTGATGCTGCACAGCGGCTCGCGCGGTACCGGCAACCTGATCGGCACCTACTTCATCGAGCAGGCGCGCGAGCAGTTGGCCCGGCGCGTGCTCGGCTTCCACCTGCCGGACAAGGACCTGGCCTTCTTCATGCAGGGCGAGCCGTTGTTCGATGACTATGTGCAGGCCGTGTCATGGGCGCAGGACTACGCCCGCGAGAACCGCGAGGCGATGATGGCGCGGGTGCTGGCCGAGATGCGCGTGCGGCTGCCGAAGTTCCAGTTGGAGAAGCTGGCGGTGAACTGCCACCACAACTATGTGCAGACCGAGACCCACGGAGGCGAGGAACTGCTGGTGACCCGCAAGGGTGCGGTCAGCGCGCGCGCCGGCGAACTGGGGATCATCCCGGGCAGCATGGGCACGCGCAGCTATATCGTGCGTGGCAAGGGCAATGCCGAAAGCTTCCACAGCTGCAGCCATGGAGCCGGACGCGTGATGAGCCGCAGCGCCGCGCGCCAGCAGATCACCCTGGCCCAGCACCGCGAGGCGACCGCGCACGTGGAATGCCGCAAGGATGCGGCGGTGATCGATGAATCACCCGCGGCATACAAGTCGATCGACGCGGTCATGGCGGCGCAGCGCGATCTGGTGGAGGTGGTGCACACGCTGCGCCAGGTGGTCTGCATCAAGGGCTGAGGCGGAGCGCGGCGGCCATCGACGGGTCGCCGCGCGTCTGTCAGGCCGCGCTGTCTTCGGCCACCAGCGCGTGGTGCAGGCTCACGCCCGCGCGCACACCTTCGGCGCTGGCCAGGCTGATGTTGCCCACCAGCGTCGCGTCGCCGGCCGCGTAGATGCCGGGCACGCTGGTCTGCTTGCCCGCATCGACCTGCACAAGCACGCCCACCGGGCTGTCCTCCAGCGCGCAGCCGAGCTGTTGGACCAGCGGCGTAGCCATCTGCTGACGCGCGGTGACAAACAACGCGCGCAGTTCCACCCGGCGGCCATCGGCGAGCAGCGCAGCGCTCAACGCGGGCGCCTCGCCCTCCAGGCCAACCACCGCCTCGTGCTCGATGCTCACGCCGCGACGCTGCAGGGCGGCCAGTTCCTCCGCTGTCAGCGCCATGCCGTGCGCGAACAGGGTGATCTGGCCCCAATCGGCAAGCAGGGCGGCCATGGTGACGGACTTCTCGTGCCCGCCGAGCAAGCCGATCGCGCCCCCACCGATCTCATAGCCATGGCAATACGGGCAGTGCACCACGCTGTGGCCCCAGCGCTCGGCCAGGCCAGGCAGGTCGGGCAGCTCGTCGCGGATGCCGGTGGCCAGCAGCAGTTTGCGCGTGGCCCAGGTCTCGTTGCCCGCGGTAGCCACCACGAAGCCATCGACTGTGGCATGGGCCGTGGTGACGGTGTCGCTGATCCAGCGCACGGTGGGGTAGTCCAGCAACTGCGCCTTGGCGTTGCGTAGCAGCTCGGCGCCGGCGATGCCGTCCTGCCCAAGCACGCCGTGCGAATGCGCGGCAAAGCGGTTGCGCGGCAGGCCACTGTCGATCACCAGCACGTCGCGGCGCGCACGCGCCAGGATCAGGGCGGCGGACAGGCCGGCGAAACTGCCGCCGACCACAATCGCATCAAAGGTCATGGGGAACTGCTGCTGCATGGTGGGCCAGGTGACGGGCGAAGGCCTCGCCGAGGGTGGCCAGGGTGGTGCCGCGCAGGCGCTGCTCAAGCAGGGCCTGGGCCTGGCGGTAGCTGTCATCGAGCGCGTCGTTGACCACCTGCTGCACCGGGCAGCCGCGCCCGGTTTCGCGGGCGCCGGTATGCAGCAGTGCCGGCGCGCCGATCGCCACGTAGACGTCATGCAGGGTGATCTGCGCCGGTGCCCGGGCCAGCTGGCTGCCGCCGCCATGGCCGCGCACGCTGGTCACCAGCCCGCCCTTCTGCAGCGCTGCAAGCAGGCGGCGGATCACCACGGGGTGGGTGGGCAGGCAGGTGGCCAGCTGTTCGGAGGTGCGCGGGCCGTCCTGTCCGACCAGGTGGGCCATCACGTGCAGGGCGTCGGAGAACTGGTTGCTCGATTTCATGTAACAACCATAGTTACAAATAGAAGCCGTGTCCAGCGGGGACTTCCATACGGTTTCAACCTCCTGTCACACGCTCTTCATGTTGTTAATTGAGACATAAATGTGATCGGCATCTCACTTAAGAAGCAGTCGGCGTCAACCGATACCGCATCGCCCTCCCTCACTTTCGATTCCCATGAACAAGACGTCCGGCGCCCCCCTACGCGCCTTGAGCCTGCAGTTCAAACTGCTGGGCGCGCTGTCGCTCGGTTTGGCCATCGTGGTGCTGTGCGCCCTGGCCGGCCTCGGTTCGGCCTGGCTGAACCTGTCCACGGAAGTGCCACCGGAGGTGGCCCGCAATACCCAGGCCGAGGCATTGCAGCGCGAGTTCCGGCTGCAGGTGCAGGAGTGGAAGAACGTCCTGATCCGCGGCAGCGATGCAGCACTGCGTGAGCGCCACCTGGCCGCCTTCGACCGCCAGGGCGGCAAGACCCGCACGCTGGGCAAGGACCTGGCGGCCAGTGCGGATGCGGGCACCGCACGCTTGGCCGCGCAGTTCCTGGCCCAGCACGCGGCGCTTGAAAAGGACTACCACGGCGCGCTCGACGCGTTTGCCGCCAGCGGCTACAGCCCGCTGGACGGCGATGCCCTGGTGCGCGGCAAGGACCGCGCGCTGGGCACCACGCTGGACGCGCTGGGCAGCCAGACCGCCGAGGTTGCCGAGCAGGCCGTGCAGGCGCGTTCCGAACAGGCGCGGCGCACGCTGCTGGCGTGCGCGGCGCTGACCGCCGTGGCCGCGGTGGTGTTGATGGGCCTGTTGGCGGTATGGCTGCGGCGCGCAGTCATCGCGCCGGTGGTGGCGGTGGAAGCGGCCGCACGCGCGGTGGCGCGTGGCGAGCTTGACCACAACGTGCAGGTCAACAGCCGCGACGAAATCGGTCGCCTCGGCCAGGCGATGGCGGCGGTGACGCGCACGCTCAAGGACGTGCTGGCTGCGCAGGCCACCATGGCCCAACGCCACGAGGCCGGCCAGATCAGCTACCGCATGGACGACAGCGCGTTCCCCGGCGGCTACGGCCAGATGGTTCGCGACAGCAACGCACTGGTGGCAGCGCACATCCAGGTCAAGATGCGCGCCATCGAGATCATGGGCCGCTACGCGGTCGGCGACCTGTCGCAGGACATGGAACGCCTGCCCGGCGAGAAGGCGGTGATCACCCAGGCGCTGGATACGGCCAAGGCCAACCTGGGTGCCATCAATGCGGAGATCAAGCGATTGGCGGCCGCCGCCGCCGTCGGCGATTTCAGCCAGCGTGGCGACGAGGCCCGCTACGAGCACGATTTCCGCGACATGGTGGGGGGGCTGAACCAGCTGATGCAGACCACCGAGCGCGACCTGGACCAGGTGTCCACGGTGTTGCAGGCGATCGCACGCGGCGACCTGAGCGCGCGCATGCACGGGCAGTTCCATGGCGTGTTCGCGCGCATCCGCGACGACGTGGCCCTCACCAGCGGCCAGCTCACCGGCATCGTGGGCGACATCAAGCGTGCCGCGCAGTCGATCCAGACCGCCGCCGGCGAAATCGCCGCGGGCAACAGCGATCTGTCCCAGCGCACCGAACAGCAGGCCGCCAACCTGGAAGAAACCGCCGCCTCGATGGAGGAACTCACTTCCACCGTGCGCCAGAACGCCGAGCACGCCCGCCAGGCCAACCAACTGGCGATCGGCGCGCACGCGGTGGCTTCGCAGGGCGGTGCGGTGGTGGGCGAGGTGGTGCAGACCATGGGCGCGATTGAAACCTCGTCGAAGAAGATCGCCGAGATCATTTCGGTGATCGACGGCATCGCGTTCCAGACCAACATCCTGGCGCTCAACGCGGCCGTGGAGGCCGCGCGTGCCGGCGAACAGGGCCGCGGCTTTGCGGTGGTGGCCAGCGAAGTGCGCACGCTGGCGCAGCGCTCGGCCGGCGCGGCCAAGGAAATCAAGACGCTGATCGATGCCTCGGTCGGCGATGTCGCTACCGGCGCGCGGCTGGTCCAGCAGGCCGGGCAGACCATGGGCGAGATCGTCACCGGCGTGCAGCGGGTGACCGACATCATGGCCGAGATCGCTGCGGCATCGCAGGAGCAGTCGGCCGGTATCGAACAGGTCAACCAGACCGTGGTGCACATGGACGAAGCCACCCAGCAGAATGCCGCCCTGGTGGAAGAGGCGTCGGCGGCGGCACGCAGCATGGAAGAGCAGGCGGTGGCGTTGAACGACGCGGTGGACGTGTTCGTGCTGGATGCGGGGCGCGCGCGCCCGACCGCAGCGTTGCGCGCCGCGTGAGGCCTGGAGGGTGCCGGCCAGCGGCCGGCGCCCTCGCCTTGCCGCTGTGCGGTTGCCGGCCAGCGGCCGGCACTACCGGATGTAGGGGTCGCCCACCATCGCGGCGGCCAGGTGGTCCAGGAACGAGCTGATCCGCGCCGACACTGCGGTGTTGCGGTAGTACACCGCGTGGATCGGCTGGCGCACCTCCACGGTGAGGTCCGGCAGCAGCTGCACCAGACGGCCCTCCTGGCGATCGCGGTGGGTCATGAAGTCGGACAGGCAAACGATGCCCACCCCTTCCAGGGCCAGCGCGCGCAGCGTTTCGCCGCTGGATACCGCCATCGCCGGGCGCACATGCAGCAGCGCGTCGGTGTCGCCGGGCAGCGGCCAGTGGTTGAGCGAGTCCGGCTCATTGAAGCCCAGCAGCGTGTGCGCGCGCAGGTCGGCCACGCTGGCCGGCGTGCCGTGCTCCTGCAGGTAGCCCGGGCTGGCCAGCACGCGCAGGCGGCTATGGGCCAGCGGCCGCGCATGCAGCGTGGAATCGGCCAGCGGCCCGATCCGGATCGCCACGTCGGTGCGCCGTTCCAGCAGGTCGATGTAGCGTTCGCTGCTGTTGAGTTCCAGCACCACGTCCGGATACCGGGCGCGGTAGCCCGCCACCAGCGGCGCGATCGCGTGCAGCACGAACGGCATCGCCGCATCCACGCGCAACCGCCCCGCCGGTCGGGAGCGGCGTGCGGCGAGCTGTTCTTCGGCCGCCTCCACCGACGCCACGATCGCGCGCGCATGGGCCAGGAAGGCGTCGCCTTCTTCGGTGAGCTGCAGGCGCCGGGTGGTGCGGGTGAGCAGCGTGGTGCCCAGCTTCTCCTCCAGCCGGCCCAGCGCGCGGCTCACCCCGGAGGTGGTCTGGCCCAGGGTTTCGGCGGCGGCGGTGATCGAGCCGCTGTCGATCACGGCAATGAAGGCCTGCATTTCGTCGAGGGTGGTTTTCATGGCGGACACGCGGCGGGCAGAGGCCCATTATTGACCATCAGGCAAGAGTGATTCGCGTGAAGACCGCTTTTTCGGCAAGAGTGCGGCGCGCAGACTGCGCAGCCTCACCTCCCACCGGTAACCGTCATGTCCCGTGGTATCCCCTTGGCCCTGCTGGCGCTCACCCTCGGTGCGTACGCCATCGGCACGACCGAATTCGTCATCGTCGGCTTGATCCCGACCATCGCCGCCGACCTGGGCGTGTCCCTGCCCTCGGCCGGCCTGCTGGTTTCGCTGTACGCCCTGGGCGTGGCGGTTGGTGCCCCGGTGCTCACCGCGCTCACCGGCCGGGTGCCGCGCAAGACCCTGCTGGTGGCACTGATGGTGCTGTTCACGCTGGGCAACGTGATTGCTTGGATGGCGCCCGGCTACGGCTCGCTGATCGTGGCCCGGGTGCTCACCGGCCTGGCGCACGGCGTGTTCTTCTCGATCGGCTCGATCATCGCCACCTCGGTGGTGCCCAAGGAAAAGGCCGCCAGCGCGATCGCGATCATGTTCACCGGGCTCACCGTGGCGCTGGTCACCGGCGTGCCGCTGGGCACCTTCATCGGCCAGCACCTGGGCTGGCGCGCCACCTTCCTGGCGGTGGCCGCGCTCGGCGTGATCGCGCTGATCGGCAGCCTGCTGTTCGTGCCGCGCAACCTGCAGCGCAGCGAGCCGGCCACGTTCGGCCAGCAGCTGTCTGTGCTGGCCCAGCCGCGCCTGCTGCTGGTGTATGCGATCACTGCGCTCGGCTACGGCGGTACCTTCCTGTCGTTCACCTACCTGGCTTCGATCCTGCAGGACGTCACCGGTTTTTCGGCCAATGCGGTCAGCGGCGTGCTGCTGGTGTACGGCGTGTCGGTGGCGATCGGCAACCTGTGGGGCGGCCGCCTGGCCGATCGCCGCGGTCCGATCCCGGCGCTGAAGCTGATCTTCGCCCTGCTCGCGGCCGTGCTGTTCGTGCTCACCTTCACCGCCTACAACACCTGGCTGGTGCTGCTGACCGTGCTGGCCCTGGGTGCGGTGGCGTTCGGCAACGTGCCGGGGCTGCAGGTGTACGTGGTCAAGCAGGCGCAGCGCTTCGCCCCGCAGGCCACCGACGTGGCGTCGGGCCTGAACATCGCCGCGTTCAACGTAGGCATCGCGCTCGGCGCCTCGCTGGGCGGGCTGGTGGTGGACCACTTCGGCCTGATGCACACCCCGTGGCTGGGTGCGCTGGTGGTGATGGGCGCCTTCGGCCTGACCGCGTTGAGCGGCCGCCTGGATCGCCGCGATGGCGTGGCCGACCGCGCCGAAGGTATCGCCGTGAGCGCGCACTGAGCGATCCCGGCAGCGGACCAACGGTTCGCTTTACCCGACGACGGTCGCCCTACGATTTTTTTCACGCAACGGCAGCCGACCAACGGTCGGCTCTACGTCGCTTTACGGTGCACGGCGTAGCCTGCACCTCATCCCCATGAAGGAGTTTCCATGAGCATTCCCGCATTCGGCCTCGGCACCTTCCGCCTGAAGGGCCAGACCGTCATCGACTCGGTCCGCAACGCATTGGACGTGGGCTACCGCGCCGTCGACACCGCACAGATCTACGACAACGAGGCCGAAGTGGGCCAGGCCATCGCCGAGTCCGGCGTGGCCCGTGACGCGCTGTTCCTGACCACCAAGGTGTGGATCGCCAACTTCGCCCACGACGCCCTGCTGGACAGCCTGCGCGAGAGCCTGCGCAAGCTGCGCACCGACCATGTCGAGCTGACCCTGATCCACTGGCCCTCGCCCAAGGATGCGGTGCCGATGGCCGAGTACCTGGGCGCATTGGCCGAAGCGAAGTCGCTGGGCCTGACCCGCCAGATCGGCATCTCCAACTTCACCATCGCCCAGACCCGCCAGGCCATCGAGATCCTGGGTGCCGATGCCATCGCCACCAACCAGATCGAAGTCCACCCCTACCTGCAGAACCGCGCGCTGATCGCCTTCCTGAAGGAACAGGGCATCCACGTCACCGCTTACATGAGCCTGGCCTATGGCGAAGTGCTCAAGGACCCGGTGATCCAGGCGATCGCCGAGCGTCACCAGGCCACCCCGGCCCAGGTCGCGCTGGCGTGGGCGCTGCAGCAGGGCTTCGCGGTGATCCCCTCCTCCACCAAGCGCGAAAACCTGGCCAGCAATCTGCTCGCCGCCGACCTGCGCCTGAGCGACGCGGACATGGCGCAGATCGCCACGCTGGACCGCGGCCAGCGGCTCGCCAACCCGGACGGCATTGCACCGGCCTGGGATTGACCAAGGCGGCACGGTCGGTTTTCGCGTTGGTCATCCGCGCCCGCTGACCTTCTTCCGGATGTCCCCGGCGGTAGGGTCGGATCCCTATCGACCGCCGACCACGTGCATCGGCGCGGCGAACGCATGACCCTGGCCGAAGCGCGTGCCTCGATGCGGGTCATGCCATTACCGAACGTGGCGCGTTTCACGGCAGTCGATCGGGATGCGACCCTACCGGGGTCGCTTTCCCGGTGTTGCTCATCCGCACCTTCTGACCGTCCTCCGGATGTAACCGGCGGTAGG